>QHWF01000966.1 GCA_003222455.1 Acidobacteriota bacterium | reverse complement strand
GTATTCGCCGGAGGCAAGACCGGCCAGGGGAAGATCGATCTGATTCTCGCCGCCCGGCACCAGCGCCGGCAGAACCGTGAGATCGCGCATCGGCGCGCCCATGCGATTCAGGAGCCTGGCCGAGAGCGACGGCGCCGCACCGGTCGGACCGTAGACCGGAAACCGGATCAGCAGATGCTCGGCACGACTGAAGTCGCGCGCGGCAACCGGAACGGCGCCGTCGCCGCCGAGGAGGCGTAACTCTCTGGCATTGCGCGCACGCAGCACGGCGGGAGTCCCGATGCCGACGTCGCGTTGAAAGTCGGACACGGCAAGGTCACGCACGTCGGAATCGAGGATCTGGGCCGCGACGTTCTGAATCGACATCCGCAGGCGCAGCCGTCCCGGCGCGGCATCGAAGACCGCACGCATCGGCGGCGATCCGCCGTCCTCCACGACTCCAGGCCCGGTCGGCAAGAGCGGTCCTTCGAACAGCGTCGCGCCGTCGGAGGCAAGCGCCGTCAAGACCACTCGCGACGCGATACGACGGTCGCGATCGCCGGGGACCTGCGCTGCCGGCTCCCAGACAATCGTCACGCGCGTCTTGCCATTCTCGCCGCGCGCCAGTCCCACCCACGGCCGGATGAGCGGACTGGCATGCCGCATCGGCTCCAGTGGTCGCGCAGGCTTCGGCGGCTCGTTCGCCCGCGCCAGGAGCGCCGCCCGCAGTGCATCGTCGGGCGACGGTGCCCAGAATCCTTTCCGCGCCCGCAGCCGCACACCGGCGCGTTTCACCCGCACCTGCACGTCGTGGAACGTTCCGTCCTCCGCATGTGGCGCCCGATACGTGAGCAGATAGTACGCGCTCAACTCCGCCTTGACACGCTGCAAGCCGGCATCGAGATCGCCCGCCAACGTATCGCCGTCCGTGTCCGATGCGAGCGAGCGCAGCGCCTGACTCGCCGGATCGTCCGCAGCGGGCGCATCCCGTGGATCGATGGCGTAAACCGCGATTCTCAGCGCGGCGCCGCTCCGGCCGCGCGAGCCCCTCGCCGACGACGATCAGCGCCTTGCGGCCGGTCCCGGAAGCGCCAAGCTGATTGGCGAGCGCGTTCAACGCCGACAGAGACACCTGCGCGCGGGCCGCCTCGATGCGGGCCGGCGTTCCGGCGATGAAGTTCTTCTCGTAGAGGTTGCGAGCCTCGTACTCGCCTTTCCGGCCTTCGAAGGTCGCAATCGAGCGGCGCGCCGCCTCGCGATCGTCCGTCAGCTGGATGGCGAGCAGCGAATCGAGCGGCTTCATCACCACAAGCCGATCTGTCGGATCGAGCGTCTGCTGGATAAAGCGCGCAAGACGCTCACGAAGCTGATCGGTCACCGCCTCTCTGCTGATGGCGTATTCGTCGAGATAGATGGCGACGAGCCGCGGGCCGTCCACGCGTCGCAGCTGCGCCGAATCGAGCGGCTTCGCGGCGCCGTCCTCACGCAGTTCGAAGTCGGCGATCTTCAAATCGTCGATGAATCGTCCGCGGGGATCTCGAGCAATCGCATCGATACCAACCGTATGGATCGGCGGGGAATCGGCGGCCTGCGCGGCGAGCAGCCCGTGCTGAAACTCCAGCGTCGCACCGAGGGCGGCGAGGCGCCCCGATGTTCCACCCCACGGCGCACAGTCCGCGCCGTGGGGACCCCGGCGGAGTGGCGCGACGACCGCAGAGCGGGGCCCCCACCGTGCGTCTTGTGCACGGTGGGGTGCAATATCGGGAATATTTGAGGGAGGAGCAACGCAGTCAGCCCCGGGGCCCCCAACGCGCGTTTCCCAGCGCGTTGGGGTGGGAGCGGGGATGCATCGCCGGCCGAATGCAGCTGGAGTTTCAGCACGGGCTGCTACCGAGACACCCCCGGCAAGAAAGACCCAGAGTGCGCCCGAGATGAGAGGGCTCATCCGACCACGCGGAAACCCAGCAGCTCCTTCGCTTCACCACTCTCGCCGCCTGCCTTGATCTCGACGAGGTATTCGCCGGGCGCGAGGCCGGCCACCGGTACCTCGATCTGCTGCTCTCCCGAGTTCGCTGCCGGCGCCGCCGTCAGTTCGCTCATCGGCTGCCCGGCGCGGTTCAGGAGGTGGACGCTCAAGGCCGGCGCCGTCGCGCCCGGCCCGTACGCCGGCACGCGGATCATCAGACGGTCGGTCCGGGTGAATTCGCGCGCCGCAACCGGCACGGCGTCGGGATCGGTTTTGAGCTGTTGATACTCCCGCACGGTTCGCGCGCGAAACAGCTGCGGCGTGCCGAACACCGTCTGCGCCGACGTGAGATCAGGCACGTTGATTTCGCGCACCTCCGAGTCGAGCACCTCCGACCCGTTGCCCTCCACCGATACGCGCAGCTGCATCTTGCCGGGGGCCACATCGAACGTCACCCGCGAAGGTCCCTTTGGCGCCGTCGTGCCGCCCGCAGCCGGCGTGGCCGAACCGGCCGATGCCAGTACGACATCCGGAACGCGGCCGCGGAAGTACGGCGAGCCGTCGGGACCAAGGGCCATCAACGAGACG
>QHWF01000238.1 GCA_003222455.1 Acidobacteriota bacterium | reverse complement strand
CCGGGCATCCCCGAACAGGATCTGTCGCGCGTCTTCGAGCGTTTCTACCGCGTCGATAACTCGCGCGCGCGCGATCCCGGCGGCACCGGACTCGGATTGGCAATCGTGAGGCACCTGATCGAGCTCCATGGCGGCAGCGTCCGTGCGGAAAACCGGCCGGAAGGAGGCGCACGGTTCGTGCTGACGGTGCCGGGCGTTCAGCGGGGCTGAAGCGCTCGGACGCGTCATTTTTCGTGGCCTCGACTCGAAAGTCACCCATCCGGCAGACTTCAGTCAACCATTCTGGAGATTTCGCGACGCGGCATGGCGACACGCGAACATTTGCAATCGATTGTCCTTGCCCGGCGCTTTAGTCACGAACTAGACTTCCCGCGCTCACCCCGCTTTCTACTTAAGTGAATTGCGGCAGGCGTGTCTGCCAGAGTCGTGCGTCACGACTGGTGATCCTGGTGTGTTCGAAATCGCCGGGGGGATGACGTCGCTCTCGAATACTCGGGGCAGGCTCACGATTCACCGACACAGCACGATTCACAGACACAACTTGATTGCGCAGGGAGGCCACATGCGAGGCGAGCACAAGGGTCCTGTGGGAAACATCTGGCGTCACCTGCCGTGGGTCGGCGCCATCGGATGCATTCTGGCCGTTTTGACACTTCAGTCGGCTCTTCCCGCCCGGCACGCCGGCTTCGGGGCGCCGACATCGTCGCAGCCGCTCGCGCTGTCGGCCGACGGCGAGTTGCTGGCGGTGGCGAACACCGACACCGACTCGGTCAGCTTTTTCGATACGTCACGGGGGACGCCGCGGTTCATCGATGAAGTGCCGGTTGGCCGCGAACCAAGCGGCGTCGCGCTCGCGCCCGACGGAGGCGAGGCGTACGTCACCAACACGGTCGACGGCACGGTGACCGTGCTCAAACTGACCGGCAACCGCAAGAAGGTGAGGGTCCACAAAGTGATCCAGGTGGGCACCGAACCGTATGGCGTCGCGGTCACGCCGAACGGTGACAACGTATACGTCACCAACGCGCGATCGAACAGCGTCTCGGTTATCAACGCGCGGAACAACCATGTGGTCGATACCATCGAAGGCGTCGGCATCGAGCCGCGCGGTCTCGCCATCACGAACAGCGGCGACGACGAGGACGAGATCGTGTACGTCACGCAATTCCTGTCGCTGCCGGTGCCGGGCAAGGTCGATGGCGCGGACGATGCCAAAGCCGGCTACGTGACGAGGATTTCGACGAAGACGAACACGGTAATCGATCAGATTGCGCTCGCCCCGATCGCCGACACCGGCTTCAAGGCCGCCGGCGACGCGCTGGCACGCATCGCTCCGGGAGCGAACTTCGTCTTCACCACCGGCGCCTATCCAAACCAGCTGAATAACATCGCCATCAAGGGAGGCTTCGCCTACGTGCCGAACACCGGCGCCTCACCCAACGGCCCGGTGCGCTTCAACGTCAATACCCAGAGCCTGCTCAACGTGATCGACCGGGCGGCGGGAGCCGACGCGAACCGCACGATCAACATGCACCAGGCCGTCGCGAGCCAGACGAATACCGCCCGGCGCTTCATCACGCAGCCGTGGGCGATGGCCTTCAAACACGCCAGCAACGAAGGCTACGTCGTCAGCGCGGCGAGCAACATCGTCGTCAAAGTTGCGGTGGATCCGGATACCGGCGCCGCGGCGGTGCTGATCGATCCACTCGACCCGACACGCGTCCTGCAAATCGCGACGGGCAGCAACCCGCGCGGGATTGTCGTGAACGAGAACGACACACGCGCGTACGTGTTGAATGCCGTGTCGAGGGACGTGACCGTCATCGATCTGACCGGATCGCGGGAAAGCGTGATTGCCACGGTCCAGTCGGCGCCGCTGCCGCTGCCCGGCACGCCGGAGGACAAAATCCACATCGGCAAGGAGCTGTACAACACGTCGATCGGGGTCTTCGATCCGGCGACTCCGGGCGGCGCGCCCATCGTCGGACGGATGTCCGCGGCGGGATGGGGGGCGTGCGCGTCGTGTCATCCGAACGGCCTGAGCGACAACGTGGTGTGGATCTTCGCCGCCGGGCCGCGCCGAACGGTCCCGCAGCACACGGATTTCGATCAGACCGATCCGGCGCGCCAGACTCAGCGCGCGCTGAACTGGTCGGCGATTTTCGACGAGGAAGAGGACTTCGAACTGAACATCCGTGGCGTTTCCGGCGGGCAGGGTCTGATCGTGCTGGCCGATGGGGTCACGCAGGATCCGGACGTGCTGGCGTTTCTGCCGCGTGCCAACGGTGGACGAAACCAGTTGAAGGTGCGCGGCGTCGGCGCGTGGGACGCGCTCAAGGCGTTCGTGCAGTTCGGCATCCGCGCTCCACTGTCGCCCGCGCACAGCGACGATCCCGCCGTGATTGCCGGCCGGCAGGTATTCGCGAGCGCCGGATGCGCCTCCTGTCACGGCGGTCCTCAGTGGACGCGCAGTCGCATCGAGTACACGCCGCCGCCCGCGGCCGCGCAGATCGTCAACGCTCAGCTGATCGATCAGCTGCGGAAGGTCGGTACGTTCGATCCGGCGGCGTTCAACGAGGTGCGAGCCACGGCGGCTCCGCCTCTTGGCGGCGACGGATTCTCGCCGGCGTCGCTGCTGTCGATATCGGCGTTCCCGCAGACGTTCCTGCACAACGGAGCGGTGAACTCGCTGGACTCCGTGCTCGACAACGTAACGCATCGCAGCGCCGGCACCGGAGGGGCTGATACCCTGAGCAGTCCGGCAGACCGGGAGAACCTGGTCAGGTTCCTGCTCTCGATCGATGCGCACACCGTGCCGTTTCCTTAACGGGGAACCGACGCTGTACGGTGCTGGGAGCTGACGCTGTAGAGTGCTCGGAACTGACGGGGCAGTGTGCTGGAAACTGACGCTGCAGGGTGCATTGAGCTGACGCCGTAGAGTGCTGGGAACTGACGTTATAGGGTGCTTGGAACTAACGGCGAAGGGTGCTCGGAACTGACGCTGCATGGTGCTCGGAACCCGCAGCCCGCCGAGCACTCTGCACGATCGCACCCAGCATTCTCAGCGACAGCGCCAAGCACTCTCAGCGACAGCGCCAAGCACTCTCAGCGACAGCGCCCAGCACTCTCAGCGATAGCGCCCAGCACTTTAAAGCGGTAGCGCCGTCAGTTCCCGTGCATCATCGGCTTGCCCATCCGCATGTTCCACATCCGTCCCATTGTTCCAGCGGGCGGCCGAAGCCGGAAGAAAAGCTGAACCGATACCGGATGCTCACCATGCGTCGGTTGGAGCGAAGACGGCACGGCATACACCGTGACGTTGCCGCCGAGCGATGCCTCGACGTCCTTCCAGCGGAGGATGTCGCGTGCTCCGCCGACGGTAAGGGCGCCAAGCGGATCCCGCATCTGGTTCCCTCCAGGCGAAACCGGAATGCGGTCTTCGATGAGCACATCCCGTTCGACCTGCAGCAGTTCCGCCCGCATCGACCACGAGCTCGCGCCAGCATGACGCGTCGCCTCGGCAAACACGGCCTGCCGGCTCGTGTCGTGCGCGGCGTTCACGCCATACCCGATCGTCACGGCCGTGAAGCGGTCGTCGGCAATGTGGGAAAACCACGAGAACGACGCGGTGGTTCGCTGGACGTTGCCGGGCTCGAGTTGCTCGGGGTCGACAAGATGGCCGCTGGAGACCTGAAGTTCCCACGCCGGAGCCGGGCGGAACCACACGCGGGCGGCTACTGAATCGAGCCTGCCGAAATCGAAGTCCCAGCGATGCTCGTCCGGCTCGCGTCCGTTGAACAGCGAGGCTTCGAGCGTCCAGGGACCGCGATCGACCGCTGCCGTGACCACGCCGAATGCGATGTGCGTGGAATCGAAGATGTGGTGGCTCAGGGTGGCCAACGGCACGTTTTCCGACGAGGCGCGGTGCATGAACGCGATCGGTCCAAGCGCCGGCTCGCCGACGGGGCCGCCGGCAATCGTCAGGCCGGTTGCGTCGGAGACAGGGATGCGCCATGTCGCCGCGAGCTGCATGAAGAGGTCGTGCGGATGCTGGCGATCGATCAGCGGCCGTCCGTCGAGAGCCTCGCCCACCTGAAAGATCTCGCGGTATCCTGCTTTTCCGGCCGTCGCCGGATCCAGGCTGAACATCCCGGTCAGGGTGAGCTGGCCCCGGCCGATCCTTCGCGATGCCATCTCCATCCACCAGTTCGGTGCCTTGAGCTCGTCGCCGCCTCGCGGACCTCCCTGATGATTGATCAAGCCAACGATCACGCCGTCGTGCATGAACATCCACGCCGACTCCTGATCCTGATCCGCGGCGTGCTGGTGCTGGTGTTCCTGGGCCGAAACGACCACGCTCGACGCGAGCACGCACGTGGCGGCCGCCGCGACAAATCGACGATACACGGATCCCTCCTGAGTGGTGGAGCGCGAGAATCGAGACCGCCGCGGCGAATCGCCCGACGGGTCGTGTCACACGGGCCGTCAGGACGAGGCGGAGCAATTGGGTGCGTGTGAAGAATCACTCACGCGTGGGGTCCGGCTTCAGCCGGATTGGAAAGAATCCGCCTGAAGGCGGACGCCACGCGTGATTTTTTCAACGCCAGGGTGTCGGTTTCACACGCCCTTCAAGCCTGCCGTGCCGCGCGGCCCTGACGGCCCGCGCGACGCGAGCCACGTGAGCAACGTCCGGGTGGACGGCGATGATGCTGGTAATCAGATTCTGAGAGGAGTGTCGGCGGGCGAATGAGAAGGAAGATCCATCGGACGCAGTGGACTCAAGCGACAGATCCCGGCAGATGTACGGTCCACCGAATCCCGGATCGCGGACACCGAATGGGACGAGCTCTGGCGCAGGTCGCGCAAGCCTTGTTCGCGCGCGGCGATGATGCCGTTCGCCGCAGAGTGATGATGTCGGCATCCCGCGGCGGAGGTTCGGACCTGAACGCCGGCGGCCGGGCGAGAATGATGACACGCAGGCGCGCCGCCACTCGAGATGCCGGCTCGGAGTGGCGTTTCACACGAAAGCAGGCACGCGTCGAGAACGACTGGCGCGGCGACGATCGCGATGATGAGCAGCAGAGCAGGGCTCTTCGCCGACGTCACTCCCCGATCATAGCAGTCCGGCGGCGCGCGCGTGTGGAATGGCCTTCAGGTGGCAACCGGGCCGGACAGCTTAGCAGCCCGTGGTGAAACTCCAGCTGCACTCGGCCGGCGATGCATCCCCGCTCCACCCCACCGCGCTGAAAAACGCGCGGTGGGGGCCCCGGCCGCTGACTGCGTTGCTCCTTCCTCAAATATTCCCGATACATTCCCGATATTGCACCCCACCGTGCACAAGACGCACGGTGGGGGCCCCGCTCTGCGGTCGTCGCGCCGCTCCGCCGGGGTCCCCACGGCGCGGACTTTGCGCCGTGGGGTGGATTAGCGGGGCGCCTCGCCGCCCTCGGTGCAACGCTGGACTTTCACCACGGGCTGCTAGGCCGCGAACGCGGGCCGAACGGCCCGTCAGGAGGGACCATGTTGAGCGGATTCCGTCAGTTCGTGATGCGGGGGAATGTTCTGGATCTGGCGGTCGCAGTCGTCATCGGCGGGGCGTTCGGCGCCGTCGTCACGGCGCTGGTCAAAGACCTTCTGACGCCGCTGATTGCGGCAATCGTGGGAAAGCCCGACTTCTCGGCGATTTCGCTGACCATCAACAACAGCCAGTTGCTGATTGGAGCCTTCCTGAACGAAGTCGTCTCATTTTTCCTCATTGCGGCCGCGGTGTACTTTGTCGTGGTCGCTCCGGTGAACGCGATTGTCGCGCGGAGGCGCCGGGGCGAAGCCCCGGCCGATCCGACGACGAAGAAATGCCCCGAATGCCTGAGCGAAGTTCCAATCGCGGCGAGGCGCTGCGCGTTCTGCTCGTCGCCGCTCACGTAAGAATTCCGAATTCAGAATTCTACTGAGCGCCGGCGAGACGCAGCAGTGTGTACGCGCCCTCAGCAAGCAGAAACGCGGCGGGAAGCGTCAGCAGCCACGCCCATATGATTTGTCGGGCGACGCCCCACCGCACCGCCGACAACCGTCGTGTGGCGCCCACACCCACAATCGATCCGGTGATGGCGTGAGTGGTGCTGACCGGCACACCGATCTGGGTCGCAAGCAGAATGGAGAGCGCCGCACCCGTTTCGGCGGCGAACCCGCCGACAGGAGTCAACTTCGTAATCTTCGACCCCATCGTGTGGATGATCCGCCAGCCGCCGGCCAGCGTGCCGAGGCCGATGGCGGTGTTCGCGATGAGCACGACCCAGAAGGGAATTTCGAACGTCGGGAT
>QHWF01000237.1 GCA_003222455.1 Acidobacteriota bacterium | reverse complement strand
CATGGTGCTCGTGTCCGCGATGCACATTACGGCCGGAGTGTTCGTCAACGACTGGGAAGACGGATTGATTCACGATTTCCAGGCATGGCTCGAGAAGCTCGCGCCGGCGGGTCTCGATTATCGCCACCATCAGACCGGCGAAGACAATGCCGACGCGCATCTCAAGCGCACGATCATGGGGCACCAGATCATGCTGCCGATCACCAACGGCGCACTCGATCTCGGACCATGGGAACAGGTGTTCTATGCCGAGTTCGACGGGCGACGGAAGAAGAGAGTGGTGGTCAAGGTCATGGGAATGAAGAACAAAAGTTAAAGGTGAAAACTCAAAACTCAAAACTCAAAACTGAAAAGTCAAAACCGAAAGTCAAAATTGTGCACACAGGCCCTGACATTCAGGACGGTTCGAGGTTCAGTGTTTGAGTGTTTAGTTTGAGTTTTCAGTTTTCAGTTTTCAGTTTTCAGTTTTCAGTTTTCAGTTTGAGAATATATCCCGAGCGGCCGATTGTCGGCGTCGGGGCGGTCATCGTCAGCGACGATCGCGTACTGCTGGTGCGTCGCGCGAACGAACCGCTGAAAGGCGAATGGAGCCTTCCCGGGGGTGCGGTCGAAGTGGGCGAGACGCTGCGGGCGGCCGTCGCCCGCGAGGTGCTCGAAGAGACCGGGCTCGAGGTCGAGGTCGGCCCTGTCGTCGAGGTGCTCGATCGGATCCGGCTCGATCCCGGCAGGCGCGTCGAGTATCACTACGTGCTGATCGACTATCTTTGCCGGCCGACTGGCGGGAGCCTCGCGTGCGCGTCGGATGCCGAGGACGTCGCGTGGGCCGGGATGCACGAGCTCGCTGATTACCAGGTGGCGGAATCAACGGTCGCAGTCATTGTGAAGGCACTGATGCTGGCCCATTCGGGCAGGTAGGGCAGGTAGGGCCGGGAGGGCAGGTAGGGCAGGTAGGGCAGGTAGGGCCGGGAGGGCAGGTAGGGCAGGTAGGGCAGGCAGGTCGGCCTTACCCACCTGACCGACCCGCCCCATTTGGCCTACCTGCCCCACCCGCCCCACCTGCCCCACCCGCCCCACCTGCCCCACCCGCCCCACCTGCCCTACCTGCTCCTCTCGGGTTTCCATGCAAAGTACACGGGCACGCCGAGCAGCACGATGATCAGTCCCGGCCACGTGGTGGCCGTGCGATAGACGAAGAGGACGAGCAGGATCGTCGCGGCGCCGACGATGTAGAGGGCCGGGACGATCGGGTAGCCGGACGCACGGTAAGGGCGCTCGAGATCGGGGCGCGTCCGGCGCAGACGGAAAATCCCTGCGATCGTCAGGATATAGAAGATCAGCGCGGCCGAAATCACGTACTCGAGGAGATTGTTGTACAGGTTCCCGTACGCGCCGGTCGCCGGATCGTAAATACGCGGCAGCACGAGGAACGCCGCCCACGCCCCTTCCAGTGCGAGCCCCGCTGCGGGCACCTTCGCCTGATTGAGCCGGCCGACCGATCGGAAAAACAGTCCGTCGCGCGCCATCGCATAGGACGCGCGCGCGCCGGCGAGGATCAGGCCGTTGGTGCAGCCGAACGTCGAGATCATGATCCCGATGGCCATGATCGTGACACCGAGACCGGGAAAGACGACGTTCAGGGTGGCAGTCGCGACGCGATCGCCCGGCGCGTGCTGGATCTGATCGAACGGCAGCGTCACGAGATACGCAATGTTGGCCAGCAGGTAGAGCCCGATGACGATGAACGTGCCGAGGGCGAGGGACAGCGGAATGTTCCGCCGCGGCTCCTTCACTTCGCCGGCCGTGAAGGTGATGTTGTTCCAGGCGTCGGCCGAGAAGAGCGATCCGGTCTGCGCCACGCAGATCGCGATGAACAGGCCGAACACGGTGACCGCGCTGAGACCCGGCACGACGGCCACGGCGCCGCGCGTAGTCCAGAGATTGCCGAAGTTCGCGGACACGGTCGGCTGATTCCAGCCGAGCAGCACGCCCACGATAATCAGCCCGATCAGCGCGCCGGTCTTGGCGGTCGTGAAGACGTTCTGGATGATCCTTCCGTATTCGAGGCCGCGGGTGTTCGTCCACGTGAGCAGCGCGATCATCACGATCCCGACGAACTGCGTCGTCGACAGCGACAGCGCGTACGCCGCCGACACGTGGATGGGTGGAATCAGATAATGATCGTCGGCAATCCACGGGACGAGCGCGCCGAAGTACCGCGCGAACCCGACGGAAACGGCGGCGATCGTGCCGGTCTGGATGACCAGGAACAACGTCCAGCCGTAGAGGAAGCCCCACAGCGGCGAAAAGGCTTCGCGCAGGTAGACGTACTGGCCGCCGGCGCGCGGCATCATCGCCGCCAGTTCGCCGTAGGAAAGCGCGCCGACCACGGTCAGCAATCCGGTGAGGATCCAAGCCGCCAGGAGCCAGCCGGGGCTGCCGATGGTCCTCGCCATATCGGCCGAGACGATGAAGATGCCTGACCCGATCATGGAACCGACCACCACCATCGTCGAGTCGTACAAGCCGAGGCCACGGTTGAACTCGGTGTCAAGCACGGTCGCTTGCGATGCGGGGCTCCCGGCTCGAGCAGCGGAATTGGCCATCGAGGACTCCTGCATTAAGATTTCGACCGTCGACACGTTACATGGTCACGCTCGATCTGATCAACACGGTCGCGTTCGGGGGAGCCGTTCTCTTCGTTGGGCCGGGGCCTTTTTCATCGATTTCGCCAACGCTGTCATCATCACCCTGTGCGTGAATCTATGGACCTGAACCGTGAAGACGCCTGGCACCTGCTCACGGAATACACGAAGAGCGACAGCCTATTGAAGCACGCGCTGGCGGTCGAAGCGGCCGTGCGCGGCTATGCCCGCAAGTTCGGGGAAAATGAGGAGGCGTGGGGCGTCACGGCGCTGCTTCACGATTTCGACTACGAACGATGGCCGACGCTCGGCGATCATCCAAACAAGGGCAGCGAAATCCTGCGCGAGCGGGGCTATCCCGATTGGATGATTCGCGCGATCCGCTCGCACGCGACCGAAATCACCGGTGTCACGCGCGACAGCCTCCTCGAAAAAACGCTGTTCGCCTGCGACGAGCTCGCGGGGTTCATCACCGCCGCCTCGCTGGTACGGCCGAGCAAAAGCGTGCTGGATCTGGAGGCCGGTTCGGTGAAGAAGCGCATGAAAGACAAGGCCTTCGCCCGCGGCGTGAAGCGCGAGGACCTCGTCGCGGGCGCCGAGACGCTTGGCCTGTCGCTCGACGAGCACATCACGAATGTGATTCTGTTCATGCGCGAGCGGGCCGATGCGCTGGGGCTGAGGGGAACGCTGTAAACAGGGTTGTCGGGTTCTTGGGAGCGTGTCCGAGAAAACGACAATTTCACCGCGGAGGACACGGAGGACAGGAGGAAAAATCCTGTTGCCTTCAGGATTTAACCTCCGCGTCCTCTGCGTCCTCCGTGTTAGGTCCCTGGGGTTCTGGGAACCTCGAGAATCTCGAGAGCCGTGAAAACCGTATAGGGTATTGATGCCCGAGATTGCGCCGGTCGTCACGCTCGAAACCGTCACGGTTATGTACGGCCGCAATACGGCCCTCCGCGAGGTCACCTCGTCGTTTGCGGCGGGCGCGGTCGGGCTGCTCGGCCCGAATGGTGCCGGCAAGAGCACGATGATCAAAGCGCTGCTCGGCTTCATCGTGCCGGCGCGCGGCCGGATGCGCGTGCTCGGCCTCGACGTGGCCGACTCCCCCCTCGAGATTCGTGCCCGCGTCGGCTACATGCCCGAGAGCGACGCGCACATTCCCGGCATGAACGCCGTCTCGTTCGTGGCGTATTGCGGCGAGCTCGCCGGCCTGCCCCGGGTGGACGCGATGCAGCGGGCCCACGAGGTCCTGTTTTACGTCGGTCTCGGCGAAGCGCGATACCGCAACGTCGAGACCTATTCCACCGGTATGAAACAGCGGATCAAGCTGGCGCAGGCGCTGGTGCACGATCCCGATCTGCTGTTTCTCGACGAACCGACCAACGGCATGGATCCCAAGGGCCGTGACGAGATGCTGGAGCTGGTGCGCGACCTCGCGCACAACAAGGGGGTCAACCTGATTCTCTCGTCGCATCTGCTGCCCGACGTCGAGTACACCTGCGATCAGGTTGTCGTCCTGGACAAGGGGGCGATTGCCGCGGCCGGGCCAATCGATGCGCTGAAGCAGCCGCGCGGCCGCGTGTTCGAGCTGCGCGTGAAGACGCCGACCGGCGACATCGACCCGTTTCTGCTGCAGCTGCGCGCCGCGGGTCTCGATTGCCACGCGACCGATGAAGACGTGATGCGCGTGTTCGTTCCGGGCGACGGTGGTGCGCAGCATCTGTTCCAGCTCGCGGCCGCCGAACAGGTCCAGGTGCGGCACCTGCGTCCCAGCGTGCCGACGCTGGAAGACGTGTTCGCGCAAGCGGTGGGAGAAGACTAAGAGCGTGTCTGACCATAAGATTCTTCGTGCGTTCTTCGAGTCTTCGTGACTTCGTGGTTGCATTTCGTGGGCTCTAGGAGGGCGGGCTAGCAGCCGGCGCCGGTCTACATCATGCCGATTCACGACCAGGGGTATCGGCGGTACGGCGGGTTGAAAGCGGCCGTCGGTCAGGGCTGGATGGTCATCGCGCGCGCGGGCATCCGCACGATGTTCGCGAAACGTGCGTTTCTCGGCCTGCTGCTGGTCGCGTGGGTTCCGTTTCTGATCCGGGCCGTGCAGTTCTACGCCGCGGCGAACCTCCCGCAGGCGCAGATGCTCGCGCCAACCGCCGAGACATTCCGCCAGTTCCTGGAGCAGCAGGAGACGTTCGTCTTCTTCGTCACGGTCTACGTCGGCGCCGGGCTGATTGCGAACGACCGCCGCGCGAACGCGCTGCAGATCTACCTGTCGAAGCCGTTGTCGCGCACCGAATACGTTTTCGGGAAGCTCGCGATCCTGGTGGCGTTCCTGCTGCTCGTCACCTGGATTCCCGCCATCGTGCTGCTGCTCGTCCAGATCGCGTTTGCCGGCAACTTCACGTTCTTCAGGAACAACCTGTTCCTCTTCCCGGCGATCACGGTCTTCTCGTTCGTCGAGGTGATCATGGTGGCGACGGCGATGCTCGCGCTGTCGTCGCTGTCGAACAGTAGCCGGTACGTCGGGATCATGTATGCGGCGGTCACCTTTTTCAGTTCCGCCGTGTATGGCGTCCTCTATCTGGTCACGCGCAGCACGTCGCTCTCGTGGATCTCGTTCACCGCGAACCTGTCGCAGGTCGGCAACGTGATTTTCCGGCTGCCGCTCAAGTACGACACGCCGTGGCCGGTCTCGCTGTTCATGATCGTTGTCATCGTCGTCTCTTCGGGCTTCATCCTGGAACGGCGCGTCCGCGGCGTCGAGGTGGTGGCGTGACCGCGGACGGAACCGCGCCAACAGCGGTGGGCGCAGCCACAGACGGACGCGGAGCAGCGCCTCAGCGTGAAGGAACGCCGGTCGAAACGGGGCGCGCCGCCAGGCCAGGTATCGTGGTCGCCGAACACGTGTCCAAATGGTACGGCCAGGTGATCGGTCTCAACGACGTCACCGTCACCGTGCCCGCCGGCATCACCGGTCTCCTCGGCCCGAACGGCGCCGGCAAGTCGACGTTCATGAAGGTCATCACCGGACAGCTGAAGCCGAGCAAGGGGACCATCACGGTGCTCGGCGAGCCGATCTGGGGCAACCCGGCGCTCTACTTCCGCATCGGCTTTTGTCCGGAGCAGGATGCGTTTTACGAGCGGATGACCGGACTCGAATGGGTGGCGGCGCTCGTCCGGCTCAACGGCTCGAGCGAGAGCGAATCGCTGGCGATCGCACGGCACGCGCTCGAGATCGTGGAGCTCACCGACGCCGCGGACAAGAAGATTGGCGCTTACAGCAAGGGCATGCGGCAGCGGGTGAAGATGGCGCAGGCGCTGGCCCACGACCCGGACCTGCTGATCCTGGACGAGCCGCTCGCGGGCATGGATCCGATCATGCGCCGAAAGACCATCCGATTGATCAAGGACTGGGGCCGCGCGGGGAAGAGCATCCTCGTCTCGAGCCATATCCTGCACGAGATCGAGTCGATGACGGCGAACATCCTCCTGATCAATCAGGGACGCATCCTGGCGGAAGGCAACGTCCATCAAATCCGCGATCTGATCGACGAGCATCCACACACCGTCTACACGAGTTCCTGACCCACGACGATGTGCTGAGTCTGAAATTCGAAGGTGAGGCGGTGGTGGTCCAGACGGGCAGGCCCGATGCGTTCTACGCGCGGCTGACCAGCCTGGCTGCGTCGGGCGAGCTCGGGATCATCCACGAGGTCACGTCGCCCGACGACAACCTGCAGGCCGTATTTCAGTACCTGGTGAAGGGATGACCGACGCGGCTCCGCTTGCGCCACCAACGGCTCGCACGTCGCCACCGCTGGCGGCGTCGGCGATGCGAATCTTCGACCTTTCGCTCGGTCAGATGTTGTGGTCGCGGCGCTCGGTCTTCCTCGGGTTGCTGCTCGGCGGCCCGATCGTGATTGCGGTGGTGCTGCGGATCATCGACGTGCTGTATCGTGCGGGATTTCAGATCAACGGCGCCCGCACCGGCGGCGGCACGATCTTCGGGTTGATCATCTGGATTCTGTACATCCGGTTCATCGTGCCGGTGCTCGGCGTGTTCTACGGCACCGCGTTAATCGCGGACGAAGTCGAAGACAAGACGATTACCTATCTTTTCACCCGCCCGATCTCACGGAGCGCCGTGCTGCTCGGGAAGTACCTGGCCTACCTCGTGTGCACGACCCTCCTCGTCCTGCCCTCGGTGATGATTGTGTTCTTCGTCGTTGTCCCGACCGGTGGTGGCAGCATTGCGCAGGCCTTTCCGTCGTTGCTCACCGACTTCGGGATGCTCGTCGCCGGCCTGATGGCATATGGCGCCGTGTTCGCGCTGGTGGGAACCCGGCTGAAACGCCCGCTCATCGTCGGTCTCGTGTTCGCGTTCGGGTGGGAACCCGGGGTGTTGTTCTTTCCCGGCTATCTCAAGCGAGCGACGGTCATGTACTACCTCCAGGCGCTGGTCTCAGGTGTTTCGCGAGGTGCCGGCGGTGTCAACCAGTCTGGCCGGGCTGGCGGTTATCACTGGCCTGTCGCTCTGGTCCGCTGCCCGCGCCGTTGAGCAGCGGGAGTACGTCCTCGAGCAATAGAAGAGGTCAGATCCAGGGGTCAGAGCCCCTCTTGGGCCTGCGAAGAATGGTAGCGCAGCCCTTCAGGGCTGCCCGGCGGGCGTGATGCAGGCCTGAAGGCCTGCGCTACGAGAGGGCCGCCGGCCGATTTCTTCTGAGCCCTTCCGGCTCCACGAGGCTGGGGCGCCTTCGCGGTCAAGAATCGATCCAGGAATCGCCCCCAAAGGCCGACACGCTGTCCAGATTTTGCAAGGAACTTGCCGCCAACTGGTTTCGTATAAAATGGATAGGCGCGGCTCTTATGGTGAACCGGACCCGATATTTCGTCATCGCCGCTCTTCTGGTGCTGGGTGTCGGGCTTGGGACCGGACTGGTGGCTTTCTTCGTCGGCTTCCCGGCCGGCGCCTTTCAACGGCGCGGCGGGCCCGAAGAGCTGCAATACATTCCACGGGACGCGTCGTTGATTGCATACGCCGACGTTCAGCAGATCATGACGTCGGACCTGCGCCAGAAGCTCCGCAAGTTCATTCCAATGAAGGAAGACGGCCAGCGGGAGTTCCAGGACCGGACTGGCATCAATATCGAAACGGATATCGATCGCGTTCTGGCGTGCGTCAGGACCGACGCCAACAGCACGAACCCGCCCGGGTCGGGGATGGTGCTCGCCCGTGGCCGTTTCGACGAAGTGCGAATCGAGTCGTTGATGCGCGAACACGGCGCGCATGTCGAAGACTACCGCGGGAAGCGCGTCGTCGTTGCCGATCTCGGCCGGCATCCGGACACATTTGGCGTGGCGTTCGTCGAGCCCGGTCTGGTGGCGGTGGGAAACAGTCCGCTTGTTCACACGGCCATCGATCTCCACCAGGGCGGCGACAATCCGCAAACCGGCGTTGCGAGCGCAACCGGCAACGAAGAGTTGATGAACCTGGTGCGATCGCTGGATGCCGGGAACGCGTGGGCGGTTGGCCGTTTCGACGTTCTGACGGCGCGGGCGAACCTGCCGTCAGGCGTCGCGGACCGGTTGCCCGCGATTACCTGGTTCTCGGCGAGCAGCCACATCAACGGCGGCTTGAGCGGCGTGATTCGCGCGGAGGCACGCGACGAAGAAGCGGCCAACAACCTCCGCGATGTCGTCCGCGGGTTCCTGGCCCTTGCGAAAATGCAGGCTGGCTCGCGCCCCGATGTGCAAGCGATGATTCAGTCGCTGGAGCTCGGAGGCACCGGCAAGACGGTCGCGCTCTCCTTTACCGTTCCCGCACAGGTCTTCGACGCCATCGCGGCGCTCGCTCCGGAGAGACAGTAACGGATTTCAGATTTCAGATTTAAGATTTTCAGACTCA
>QHWF01000968.1:2006-2179 GCA_003222455.1 Acidobacteriota bacterium | reverse complement strand
CGGCTATTGCGGTGTGCGTTGAATAACGACGATTCGCGCCCAGCCGCCCAAGCATCCCTTGGTGGTTTGAGGTGAAGCTTCGTTACCGGCCCGACTCCGCTTCGCGTGTGACGGCAGATCACACACACCGGCTCTTCCTTCAGCGATTACATCTCATGCGTTTTCGCCGCTTC
>QHWF01000968.1:0-1916 GCA_003222455.1 Acidobacteriota bacterium | reverse complement strand
CCCAGCTGGCGTACCGGTAGGTCGCTTCCGTTCTGGAAGCGGCGAGTGGGGCATTTGTGTCCGCGCGGTATGTGCAGAACAGTTCTCGATCTTCAAAAGCGTGGCGACGCGCCGCGTGGGCGGCGTCATCAATGACGACCGCAATTCAGGGCTGTGCCGCGCGCGTGTCTTCGAACGCATCGATGCGCGTCATCACCTTGGGGCAATTTCGCCGCCGTTCAGCGGCTGATATCGTCCGTTCGCTCAAAAGCCCTCGTTCAAATTCGGTGAAAACTGCAACGCAGATGTTGCGTGGCGAAGTGCCGCGTGCGCGCCGCTGTCGGGTGGCGTTCGCGATCCGGTGGCGCTGTCCGGCGTGTTGTTCCGCGAGGAATCGACCTCTGTAAGTGATCTGTCAATCGACATGCAACTGATTTTCGCGTCGGCGATCGTGGGACATGCTGCGACACGCCTGTTCTGCGTGGGACGCGTGGGTCGGATCGTCGAACCCGATCGCTTCATCAGGCCGCACGCCGGTCGCCGCCGCCATCGTCCTGCATCGCTTCATGCCGGTGATGACAGCGACAGGCGCCTACGAACGTGCGATCTCACATTTCTTTCTGTTTTCGAAACACTGAAGCAAAAAAGCGAGGCAAGGCCATGCGTCGAGTAACAAGTGCGTTAGTGGTCAGCACCGTCGTGGCCCTGTGTCTGGCGATATTTGCCGCAGCTCCGAACGTGCCTTCGAACACCTGGGCACCCACGGGCGACATGTCGCAGGCGCGCGCGGGCGGTGCCGCCACACTGCTTCGCGATGGCCGCGTGCTCGTCAGCGGAGGCCTCGACGAGAATGGCGTGGCCACCGCTTCAGTGGAGCGTTATGGTCCCGCAGGCGGCAGCTTCCTCAGCACACCATCGATGCAGATGGCGCGTGCGAATCACACGTCGACATTGCTCCCCGACGGTCGCGTCCTCGTAGCCGGCGGCGTGGATGCCTCCGGCATCGCGGTCAGCAGTGCGGAAATCTACGATCCCCAGGCGAACACATGGGTCGCCAGTCCGCCGATGTATCGCGCGCGTTCGGGCCAGACGGCGATAGCACTCTATGACGGCCGTGTCGTGATCGCAGGCGGCAACGACGGCAGCGTGTCTCTCGACTCAATCGAGGTGTACGACCAGGTCACTGGCGTCTTTACTCTGTCCAACGCCTCCCTGAGCGCGGCGCGGACCGGTCATGCCGCTTCGCTGCTGTACGACGGAAAGGTGTTCATTGCTGGCGGCTTCAATGGCACGAGCGCACTGAGGTCCGTCGATATCTACGACCCGTGGGCCGACGCTGTTGCAGCGGCGGCGCGGCTCGCAACTGCTCGTGCCGGACATTCGGCGACGACGCTGCTGAGCGAGTGCGAGCGAGCTCGGGTCGGCCGAGGTCTATGATCCGACTAACAATACGTTCACCGCGACCGCCAACTCGTTGGCGAGCCCACGCCAGCATCATCAAGCCATTCTGCTCCCCGAAAACAACCAGGTCCTCATCGTCGGCGGCACCGCCGGTGGCCATGCCGTTTCGACAGCGGAAGTGTACGTCGCGTGGAACGGTAACAACGGGACGTTTTTTCCGACGAACACGCCGAGCACGGCGCGTGCGTGGGCAAGCGCCGCTGCGCTGAGCTTCCGGGAGGAATTGACCGTCCGAACCGGGCCGAACGACGGCCTCGTCCTGCTCACTGGCGGCAGCGCATCGTCTGACGCGACCAGCCCCTTCAAGGGCAGCGAGTTGTACGGCTTCGCAACGATTGTGACAGACAGAGCCGATTATGCGCCGGGCACTACTGTGACGATCACCGGCAGCGGGTGGGTGCCGGGCGAAACGGTGACGCTGACCCTCGAAGAGGCTCCTCTGCTCGATGTGCACGCGCTCCAGCCGGTCACGGCTG
>QHWF01000236.1 GCA_003222455.1 Acidobacteriota bacterium | reverse complement strand
CCGCAGAGGTCTCAATTAAGCCACTACTGTAACTCACTCGGGAAAGCCGTTGACGATGCGCTTCAGGCCGTCGCGAAGAGATTTCACGTTGAAGTTAATCAGCAATCCAGTTTGCGCTCCGAAAACCTCAGCTGCGAGCGCAGTTGCGCGCTGTGCACTTTTTCGAGTCGTTCAATGGCTTTGACTTCAACGATGAGCGCGTCCTCGACGAGCAAGTCGATTCGATACCCGCAGTCCAGGCGACGTCCTCGATAGACAACCGGCACCGGTTTCTGTCGCTCAACATTCAATCCCTGGTCGACCAGTTCATACATCAGGCAGGCTTCATAGGCTGATTCCAACATGCCCGGACCGAGTTCGTCGTGCACGCGCAATGCGGCCCCGATCACCGATTCGACAGAACATTGAGGCGGTCCCTCTCATCGTCACCGGACATGCCGTGGCTGATGCAAGAAGCGTGGCGCTCGCCGCGAAAGGCCGCCCGGTGAAACAGCGTCCGGACATCACCGAATGTGAGAGACAGGAAGGCAGACCGGCTTAGCGGCCTTCGCGGCCTTTGCGTTCCTTCGGTGGGATCAACGACGCTCGAACGGTTCGCGTTCCTTCCCGTGGGTTTAACCAACAGCAAGCCAAAAACCGCCTCTGCGGCCTTCGCGGCCTTTGCGTTCCTTCGGTTGAATCATCGACGCTCGAATCGCCTCGCCGTTCTTGTCGTACTCGCGTCCCAGTTCGCCCGCAGTTCGGCGATTGAATCACCGCCGTATTTCTCGACCGCCGCATCGGCCAGGACGAATGCCACCATCGCTTCGCCGACGACGGCTGCGGCGGGGACCGCGCAGACGTCGCTGCGCTCGACCGTGGCCAGGCTTTCCGTCATCGTCGCGAGATCGACCGATTTGAGTGGTTTCATCAGCGTGGAGATCGGCTTCATGTAGCCCGTAATCCGGAGATCCTCGCCATTGGTCACGCCGCCCTCGAGCCCGCCGGCGTTGTTGGTGGGCCGATCGATCGGCAGCGCGGCGGTGTCGGCTCGTCCGACGCGCGGCAGGATTTCGTCGTGGACCTGTGACCCCGGGATCTCGGCGACACGCGGCCCGCGGCCGATGCCGACCGCCTTGATTGCGGGAATCGACATCAGCGCCTGCGCCAGCCGTCCATCCAGTTTGCGATCCCATTGCACGTAGCTGCCGAGCCCGGCCGGCAGATGATGGGCGATCACTTCGAAAGCGCCGCCCATCGTGTCGCCGGCGTCCCTCGCGCGATCGATTTCGGCGATCATCTGCCGCTCGACGCCGGCATCGGCGCAGTGCAACGGCGTATCCCCGGGAATCGCCTTCACGGCCTCGTAGCTGACGGCCAGGGCGTCGGCAATCGACGCCGCGCCGATGGTGATCACGTGGCTCACGATGTCGACGCCAATGCAGGCCAGAAGCTGGCGCGCGATGGCGCCGGCGGCGACCCGCGCCGCCGTCTCGCGCGCGCTGGCGCGTTCGAGGACGTTCCGCATGTCGTCGTGGCCGTACTTGACGAACCCTGCCAGGTCGGCATGCCCGGGCCGCGGTCGCGTCACCGGTGGACGATCGCTGCCGGACGCATCCGCCGGCATGTCGGCTTCCACGTGCATCGTGCGCTGCCAGTTCTGCCAGTCCTTGTTGGGGATCAGCAGCGCGATCGGCGCGCCGGTGGAGTGTCCGTGACGGATGCCGCTCAACGCCTCGGCGCGATCCGATTCAATCGCCATCCGGCGGCCGCGCCCGTACCCGGTTTGCCGTCGACGAAGCTCGGCCGTGAGCGACTCGAAATCGATCGCCAAGCCGNNNNCGCTGTGAGAAAACGCAGCATCCCGTCTTTCTTCGTTGCGCCCACCGCGGCCTTGCCGTCCGACGTCTTTGCGGCCGTCGGGGTCGTTCGTGCGACCGTCAATTCTATCCGAACCATTTGCGGCCTCCGGCTGCGCCGGAGTCGCGGCGAACGTCACGAACGAACGCAGAGGCCGCAAAGGACGCAAAGAAAGAAAGATTGTATTTCCTCACGGCCTTCGCGGCTTTTGCGTTCCACCGTGGCGTCAGTTACTCGGACCCGCTTCCAGGATGTCCGAGAAATGACAATCGCACCACGGAGGACTCGTCCTCATGCGTCCTCCGTGGCAGCCACTCATGGGACGTGATCTTGCACCACGCCTGCGGCGGTCATGACCGGGAGGACGCATGCAGCTCGTGGCCGATCGATTTCTCGCGCATGACGACGGCCGTGTGTTCGACCTGGTCACCGGCGACCGTGTCGTCCTGCGCCTCGACGATGCAGGCGACGCGCACGAGCAGGCACGATGGTCCGTGCGGTGCGACACACTGCAGAAACTGCGGCATCGTCTGATCGCTCCGCTGATGGATTTCGGCCTGATGGGCGCATCGCAGCGATTCGAAGCGTGGCGCTGCGGATCGCCGTGGGCCGGGTCGCGTGCCGAAGCCGATCGGACGAATGATCTGGGCTCGCGATTCTTGCGGGCCGTCGGCCTGACTGCGGGAACGGGGACGTCCGATCGCGTTTGCGACGGTACGTCCGGCGCGGTGATCCTTCCCGATGCGGGTACGGGCTACCCAACCAGGCGCGACGTGACCGAGGCCGCCGCGCTGCAGCTCGACGCACGCGGGATGTCGATGATTGCGAGGCCGGCCGCGGCGGCGCTCGCCGAGGTGTTCCGGAGCGACTCCGGTGCGCGGCCGCACGTCGTGGCGCTCTGGGGCCCTGAGGGTTCAGGGAAATCGACCGTCGCGCACGAAGTGGCCCGAATCGCACGGGCGCACGGATTCGTACCCGTCGCGTCACGTTTCATCACGAGCGACTATGCCGAGCTGTGGGACGGACGTCACCTGCTGATTGTCCACGACGAGTCGGAGGCGATGGCGATGAGCGCGCTCCTTCACGCCTCGCTGCGTCCGTCACAAGGGCACGTCCTGATTGTCACGGCCAGCGAGGAACCGCAGGCGTTCGAAGCGATTCCCATGGACCGGATTGACGCGAATCGCCTGATCGCTGCGATCGATCCGCCGGTTTCGGACCAACGAATGCAGCAGCGTGTTCGCCGTGCCGCGGCCGACGCGCGGGGCGTGGTGGGACGATTCATCGGAACGATCTGGCCCGACCGCGACATCAGGCGACCGCGTGCGGCGTATTCGTCCGGTCTGCCCCGCGTCGCGGAGCATCTCGTCGCCTTCGACACGCCCGATCGGCTGGAGGAGCCAGCGGCGACGTCGAGATCGATGTCCACGTGGCCGGCGCCGGGCGAACTGGCGGCACTGCGCCGCCGCATGGATATCGCGCTGAAGGACCTGCAGGAAGGGCGGCATGCCCGTGGCATTCGGCAGCTTCGACAGTCGATTGGTGGCCTGGCGCGCCGCGACGACTGGACGAGCGCCGGTCGCGGCGCCGTGGTGCTCG
The DNA here is from genome assembly GCA_003222455.1 of Acidobacteriota bacterium. GTDB lineage: Bacteria > Acidobacteriota > Vicinamibacteria > Vicinamibacterales > CAVVIG01 > QHWF01. The sequence continues at coordinate 4,771 of QHWF01000236.1, read as the reverse complement.
CCTCGACGCTGCTGCGGCGCGGCCGGCCGCGAGAAGCGCTCGCCGCAGTCGAGCAGGCGCGGCAGTTCGCGATGCGATCCGATACTGACGGGACGCTCGTCGGTATCGCGATCCTCGCCGGTGAGGCGCGGATGGATCTCGCCAGGCTCGACGAGGCCGAGAGCGTGCTCGGGGCCGCAGTGTCCGCCGCTCGGAACGGCGCCCAGCCGGGTCGCGCGGTGTGCGCCCGGATTGCTCTCGCCCGGTGCGTGTTCTGGCGCGGGCGCTACGCCGATGCCGCCGCCGCGCTGGCCGACCTGAGCGAAACGGCCGAATGGCCGTTGACCCTGCGGCTCCGGCACAGGCTGCTCACGGCGAGGGTCGCGGTGGGACGGGCCGAGTTCAGCAACGCCATGTCGCTGGTCGGCGATGCCGTGCAGCTGGCCGGGGCGGATGCGTCGATGCGGGCCGCTGCGCGCTCGGCCGCGGCGTTCGTGCACCTGGCCGTCGGTGATCTCGATGCGGTGGCGCGGGAGGGGGCCGCCGCTATTTCCGCTGCCCGGGCGGCGCGCGATCCGCTCCGCAGCATTCGCGTTCGCATCCTGCTCGCCGAGGCGGACCGCCGGCGGGGCAGGACGTCAACTGCTCTCGCGTGTTTGAAGCGGCTCGCGAAAACGGCACTGCCGCCGGCTATCCGGTTTCGCTGCGAGCTGATCGCCGGTCTGGCCGCCGCTCCGGCCGAAGCCTTGTCGATGGTCGTCGGGCGGCACGTGGCGGGCTCGGGCCTGGGCGCGCTCGAGTTGCTCACGCCGCTGGCCGCGCGCGATGCGAAGTTGCTCACGGCCTCGGATCCAAGCGTCGACCACATCGTCGCGATCATGCACTTGTGCCAGACGGCCGAGGATGAACTGGCGGTGCTGAAGAACGTCTGCAGCCGCGTCCGCGAACAGCTTCATGCACTGGGCGTCGCGTTCTTTGCGGCGATCCCTCGAGGGTGCGACCTGCTCGTCGAGGACGGCGCGCGGATCGACCGCGCCATCGTGGTCCGGGCGCTCGCCGCGGGCGCCAGCATCGCCCCGCATCAAGTCGAGGACCGCCTCGAAGCCGCGGCCCCCGTGCGGTACGGCGGCGCGACGATTGGCGCCCTGTGTGCCAGGTGGGCGCCGGGATCGATGTACGACCGATCGCGCGCCGCCACGGTGCTGACCGTGGCCGCGGCGGCGGCCGCGCCCGTTGTGTCGGCGGCCGGCGCACGACGGCGATGCGAGGTGCTGCCAATCGCGTTCGATCTGCGGGGCATCACGCCGGCCATCGGCGAGCTCCGTCTGGCGATCGAACGCGCCGCGGCCGCTCCGTTCTCCGTGCTCGTCACCGGCGAGAGCGGCAGCGGCAAAGAACTGGTGGCTCGCGCCATCCATCGGGCGGGGCCGCGACGCGAGCGGCCGTTCTGCACCTTGAACTGCGCGGCGCTGCCCGACGATCTGATCGAGGCCGAGTTGTTCGGGCATGCCCGCGGCGCCTTCACCGGCGCCATCGTCGATCGGGCCGGCGTGTTCGAAGAAGCACACGGCGGCACGCTGTTCCTGGACGAAGTTGGCGAACTGTCGCCGCGAGCGCAGGCAAAAGTGCTCCGCGTCCTTCAGGAAGGCGAGCTGCGTCGGGTTGGCGAGAACACGTCCCGCAGGGTCGATGTGCGAATCGTGTCGGCGACAAATCGGGATCTGAGCCGGGAGGTCGCCGACGGGCGTTTCCGGCTCGATCTCCTGTATCGACTCGACGTCATCCGCATCGCCGTTCCGCCGCTGCGCGATCGCCGGGAAGACATCGCCGTGCTGGCCGAGCACCTGTGGCAGGAGGCGACGGCTCGAATCGGAAGCCGTGCGGCGCTTGGCGTGGCGACGATTGCGGCACTGTCGCGCTACGCGTGGCCCGGCAACGTGCGCGAACTGCAGAACGTCCTGGCGGCGCTTGCGGTCCGCAGTCCAAAGCGCGGCGTCGTCCCGCCCACCGCGCTGCCGGCACACTTTGGCGTGGCACAGTCCCCCGAAGCCTGGCGACTCGATCAGGCCCGCCGGATCTTCGAGGAACAGTTTGTCAGGGCGGCACTGGTGCGAAGCGGCGGGCGGCGCGCCCGCGCGGCGGCGGAGCTCGGCGTGACCCGGCAAGGGCTCACGAAGCTGATGACGCGTCTCGGGATTTCGGACGAGCGTTGACCCACGACGATCAACGCAGAGCTCGCGGAGCCCGCAGAGAAAGCTGGTCTTTCTGCGTGTTCTGCGTGTTCTGCGTTGAATGTCGGTCGGGCGAGTCGATAGGTTTCATCTCGCGGTGTCGAATGGCACCCCGATGAAATTCTGGTCGGAATCCACGCGCAGGATCAGCGTGGTGGTCAGCAGAGCGATGGTGTACCGTCCGCTGGGGTCACGTCCGAGCGCGATCGGCTGCAAGTGGCGCACATGCCAGTCGTAGACGCCAAACCAGGTGTCGATGCCAACCTCGATGAAATCGGGAAACTTTCCCTGACCGCGCAAGAACTCAATCTGTTTGGTCCGGACGCGGGCAATCTCGGGAAAACTCTGCGGCGCAGTGATCGCCGAGCGGAGGTCCTTGAGTGCCTGGACGATTTCCTGATTGCTCCGATCGGAGCTCTGCCCAGCTTCGGGCGCCGCTGCACGGCCGACTACCGCACTGGATAGCAAGTCACGGCGAGACAGCATCGATGCACCTCCCTGATGAACTCTGAATCACCGAGTGATACGACGTACAACGCAGAAATCGCAGAGCACGCAGAAATCATCGGGCTGTTTTCGCGCGTCTTTCAGCGGGTTCCGCGAGTTCTGCGTTGATCGTCGTTGTCACTGGGAATTGGGAATTTGAAATGCGTGTCACACGTCCTGATTCTGAATTCCGAATTCCTGATTCCGAATTCTATTGGCTCGCGCCAGGAAGATGCAGAGCACGAGCGCCGGGATCCCAAGCAGGGCTGCGCCGACGAAGGAGAGCGCGTAGCCGTCGAGCAGCGTCCGCCCGGCGGCCAGGCGCTCGACCGTCACGCCGGAAAAGCCTTTGGCGAACTTGCCAACGTACGTGTACGTGGAGCTGAGAAGCGCGTACTGAGTCGCCGTGTAGCCGATGCTGGCCAGGCTCGACATGTAAGTGACGAGTGCCACGTTCGCGAAGCCGATGCCGAAATTGTCGGCGGCCATTACCGCGCCGAAGACGCGAAGGTTGGGACCGGCGTACGCCAGAACTGCAAAGCTGGCGATGACCACACTCTGCAGGATCACTCCAGCGATCAGCGTCTTCATGTACCCGAAGCGCAGCGCGCTGAAGCCGCCGGCGGCGATGCCGAGCAAAGATCCGGCGAGACCGATCGACGCCCGGATTGCGCCCACCGCGTCTTTCGAAAGCCCGAGATCGTGATAGAACGGGTTGTACATGGGTCCCATCATGAACTCGGGCAGTCGGTAGAAGCTGATCATCGCAAGCATGAGGAGCGCGAGCCAGCCGTAGACGCGAAAAAATTCCGCGAACGGACCGATCACGGCATCGTAGAAGCCCCGCATGCTCCACAACGGCGCCGCGTGTGCTTTTGCCTCGAAGACCTTCTTCGCCCGCAGCGGCTCCACGGCCAGGAAGCTCGCGCACAGACCGATCGCCATCAACACCGCCATCGCGGCATATGAAATCGGCCAGCCCCAATGGTTGGCTGCGATCAGGATCAGGGCGTCGGTGACCAGCAGCGCCCCGCGGTAGCCAAGCTGGTACCCTGCCGACAGCAGGCCAAGCTCGTCGGAGTCGCTGGCCGCCTCAATCCGCCACGCGTCCACCACGATGTCCTGCGTAGACGAGGCGAACGCGACGACCAGGGCGAGGAACCCAAGCGTCGCGAGGCCGGCCTTCAGCCCAATCGCCGACAACCCCACCAGGCCAATGGCGACGAGGAACTGGCTCACAATCATCCAGCCGCGGCGGCGGCCGAACCGACCGAATGCGGGCGCATCAACTCGATCGATGATGGGTGCCCACAGGAACTTGACCGAATAGGCCAGTCCCACCCATGACAGGAACCCGATTGCCCCGAGCGTGGTGCCCTCGTCGCGGAGCCAGTAGCCGAGTGTGTTGCCGGTGAGCAGAAACGGGAGACCGGACGAGAAGCCCAGCATGAGCATCACCGCCACCTTGGGCTGGCGCAGCGACGTGATGACGTCCCGCTTGCTGCGCCTGACGGTCAATCGCTCAGGAGGCCTTGCCGCGAGTGTCGCCGAACGCTTCATGCTGCTCCCGGATTAATGATAGCCTTTGCGGCCTTTGCGGCCTTTGCGTTCAACGGCGCTGGCGGGCCCCGGAACTTTCACCCGCCAACGGGGTCTAAACCGGTTATAGTGGTGCGAGTTACGCACTTCGTGGCGAAAGACGCACGGGTCCTCGGCTGGTCAGATCTTGGCGGTCGCGAAGCGACCCTGGTGCAACGGTGTGCGGAAGGCGACGAGTCGGCGTGCGCCGAGCTGGTAGCCGAGCATCAACGGATGGTGATCCAACTGGCAATCAACTTGCTCGGTGACCGCGACGAGGCGCTCGATTTGTCACAGGAAGTCTTCCTGCGAGTCTTTCGCACGATTCACCGGTTCCGCGGACATTCCAGCCTGCGAACCTGGATTTACCGGATTGCGGTGAACCAGGCGCGTAATCGCCACCGTTTCTGGCGCCGTCGCCACCGGGCGGATCAGGTGTCGCTCGATCAGCACATCGCGGATCATGGCGAGTTTCTCTCGGCTGACGACTCGACGCC
>QHWF01000235.1 GCA_003222455.1 Acidobacteriota bacterium | reverse complement strand
GGTTGATCGTGGTCGGCATGCGCACTCTCCGTTCCCTCTTAGAGAGTCACGATCGAACGCAGAGGTCGCAAAGGACGCAAAGGTAAGACGGTATATTTCTTCGCGGCCTTCGCACTTGCCACGCCGAAGCTCGCCGAATCGCTGGCGAGCGAAGATTGGGCCTTTGCGTTCCATGCGGCTTCAATTAGTCGAACACGCTCCTCTCTAGCGCTCGACATTCTATGTTAGACTGCCGCGCCCATCGCGGCCCATCGACTGCGAGTCGTTGAAGGAGGAGTGTCTTGGAGACGCGGCGCGAATTCCTTCGCCGGACGACCGTCTTCGGTTGTGCAGCCCCGATGCTGCTGCGCGCAGCCGGTTCGAACGCCGCAGACGAGGTCGGCGTGCAGGACCGCGACGCCGCCGACCGGGCGCTCGATCTCGCCGAATGGAGCTACTTCTGGGTCGGGGTCGAGCAGGCGCACCTGGCGCGCGGCACGGTGGTCAACGGCAAGCAGATGTACGTCGAGTACTGGATCCCCGCGCAAGCGCGCCATCCGTACGCGATGGTGCTGGTACACGGCGGCGGCGGCCAGGGCACCGACTGGATGGGAACTCCTGACGGTCGCCCGGGCTGGCTTACCTGCCTGCTGCAGGCCGGCTTCCGTGTCTACGTCGTCGATCGGCCGGGTCACGGCCGGTCGCCGTTCCATCCGGATCTCGACGGCCCGTTCCCGCCCCAGGCCGCGGTGCTCGAGGCCATCTCGGGACAGTTCACGCCGCCGACTGCGGCGCGGCCTGCCACGGGGCCTTATCGGAAGCTGCACAACCAGTGGCCCGGAACCGGTGAAGTGGGAGCGCCGGAACTCGATCAGTTGGTTGCGTGTCAGGGTGGGAGCTACGCGACGGCCGGCGGACCGGGACCTGCGGGCGGGACCCCGGGCGGGCGCGGCGGCCCCAGCGGGGCGTTGGGTACCCCAAGTGGCGCGTTGACGCCACCGCCTGTTGACGGCGGCCTCTCGACGGGAGCCGAAACCGCGCACATGGTGTGGCGTCAGCGCGGTGCGATGCTGCTCGACAAGATCGGTCCCGCGATCATCATGACGCATTCGGCCGGCGGGCCCTTCGGTTGGCTGGTCGCCGAGGCGCGGCCGAATCTGGTGAAAGGCATTGTCTGCATCGAAGGTGGTGGCGCGCCGTTCGGCGGCCAGAACATCTGGGGCCTGTCGACGATTCCGGTCGCGTACGATCCGCCGGTGGCGGCGCCTTCCGAGATCAAGACGCGGGACGTGACGTCCAGTGAGCCGGGCGTCCAGCCCTATCGCCTGCAGGAGGAGCCGGCGAGAAAACTCAAGAACCTGCAAGGGATCCCGATGGTCATCGTCACGGCGGAAGCGTCGTTCGCTTCGCCGGGCAACCCCGGCGCCATCGACTTCCTGAGGCAGGCCGGCTGCAAGGCGGAGGAGCTGCGACTGGTGGACCACGGCATCCACGGCAACGGCCACATGATGATGGTCGAGAAGAACAACCGGCAGGTGCTCCAGCCGATCATCGACTGGATTCAGAAGAATGTGCCGGCTCCAGCAGGCCGCGCTCCTCGCACGCCGAACGTCGCCAGGAAGACTGAATCGACTGCGATGAACCTCGCGGACCAGGGCTACTTCTGGGTAGGCACCGAACACAAGCCGATGCCGTACGGCACGATTATCAGCGGCCAGATGTACGTGCAGTACCTCGTTCCTGCGCACGTGCGCCACCAGTATCCCGTCGTGCTCGTTCACGGCGGCACCGGCCAGATGTTGCATTACATGGGTTCGGGCGACGGTCTCGCCGGGTGGGCGCACTATTACGTGCAGGAGGGCTATCGCGTGTACCTCGTCGACCGTCCCGGTCAGGGCCGCGCCCCGTATCATCCCGATGCGCTCGGACCCATCGGTCCGCAGCCGACCTACGCGGCCGCCGTCGCCGACTTCAAGCGCGCCACGCTCGGCCCACATCGTCAGTGGCCCGGGACCGGCGAGATCGGCGATCCGCTCATCGATCGATTCATGGCGAGCCAGAACGCGGCGCCGCAGGATCAGGCGTGGACAAGATCGGACCGGCGATCCTGCAGACGCATTCGGCAGGCGGGCCGTTCGGCTGGATCGTCGCGAATGAGCGGCCGAACATGGTGAAGGCGATTGTCTGCGTCGAAGGCGGCGGTGCTCCGCCTGATGCGAAGAATCTGCAGGGCATTCCGATCGTGTACGTGACGGCGGAGCAGTCGGGCCGGACGCAAGGGCCTGCGCTCGTCGCCTCCCTGAAGCAGGCGGGGTGTGACGCCGACGATCTGCAGTTGAAAGATCGCGGCATTCTCGGCAACGGTCATTTCATGATGATGGAGAACAACCGTCGACAGGTGTTCGACGTCATCCGCGCGTGGATCGAGCAGAAGCTGCCTTCGAAATCATAGAGGTGCAAGATGGCGAGGTTGTTCGTCGCCCTGCTCGTAGTGGCTATGCTCTGGACAGCAGCTGCAGCCCGGAGCGCTATCGCGCAGACGGGCGACAAGGCGGCGGCGGAAAAAGCGGTCATCGGTTCAATCCGAGTGCTTCCCGGGCGATGCCGCTCCCATCAGCCAGGCGCGTCCTTCTGCGTATAACCTCTCCACCACCGCGCCGCGCAATCCCGGGAGATCGCCTTTGACGGCGAAGCCGTTTTTCGTCTGCAGGTACGCGAGATGCCGGTATCCCTCGGGAAATCGATCCAGCAGCGTCCGATCGAGCGCGATCCGCGCCGACGGGTCGACCACGTCGAGGCGATCTTTCTCGTAAATCGGCTGCCGCCGCACGATGGCCCACCGGCCGGCGCGCTTCTCGAAGAAATCGTAGAAGCGGCCGATGCAGGTCACGTCGACCGGCACGCCGTCGAGCGGCGCGCGCTGATGAATGGCCATCCTCGTCTGCGAGATCGCGCGGCTGCCGGCGAGGTCGCACGTCCAGCCGCCCAGCGTATGCAGGATGTTCACGCCGCGATCGAACGCCTCGCGGCTCGCCACGATGAAGTCGCGTGCCGGGCCCTGAAACCACGTCGCGGTCATCCAGCCGTCGTCGTGCCAGACGGTGGCGAAGCGATCCCAGTCGCCCGAGTCGCGCCACAGCACCCAGTTGTCGATCACACTGCGGATCGCCAGCCGTTCCACATCCAACGCAGTCGGCAGCATATTGCTGATAAACAGGACGAGCGTTGTTAGGCGAGCGACGGCCTCCTACCGACCAGACCGACCCGACCCCCCTGACCGACCCGACCCCCCTGACCTACCCGACCCCCCCGGCGGCCCGCACTTTCACTTCCATCGTGCCGATCTGTTCGATGCACGCCGTGATGACGTCGCCGGGCTGAATCGGGCTGACACCCTCGGGTGTGCCGGTGATGATCACGTCGCCCGGATTCAGCGTGTAGAACGACGAGGCGTACGCGATCAGCTCCGGCACGCCGAGGATCAGATACTTCGTGTTCGAGCTCTGGCGCAGGTCGCCGTTCACCGAGATCCGCAGGTCGAGCGCCCCGGGATTGGGAATTTCGTCCGCCGTGACCAGCCACGGTCCGAGCACGGCATAGCTGTCGGGCGACTTGCGGAGGCTGCGTTCTTCGGGGCCGCGGATCGTGATGTCGAGCCCGATCGCGTAGCCGGCGACGTGCCCGTAGCCGTCCTTTGCCTCGACGTCGCTCGCCTGCCTGCCGATGACGACGGCGAGCTCCACCTCGTGATCGTTGCGGCGATCGACTTTACGGAGCGCGATGCCCTGGCCCGGACCGACGAGCGAGCTCGTGGCTTTCAGGAACAACCCGGCGGTATGAATCGGCGCCATGGTCGCGGTGTTGTGATGATGCAGCGCGGCGTTGTCGCGGACCTCGTCGAGGTGCTTCTGATAGTTGACCGGCGCGCAGACGATCTTGCCGGGGTTCGCCACCGGACTCAGGAGCGTGATCGAGCGGAGCGGGACGGCCGGCGCGTGCGACGCCACTGTCCGGACGCGCGCGATGACCGCGTCGAGATTCGCAATCAGCGGATCGAACGGCGGCAGCGGGTAGCGGTACGCGGGGAGGACGTCGAGGGCCGCGGTCACGTCGCGCACCTGGCCGGGCTCGACGAGCCCCAGCCGTCCGTCGTCGAATCGGCAAAGTTTCATGTGCGGCGTATGTCGTGTCCGGCGTTCGAGCCGGACCAATTGACATATCAGTGTGTTGACAAACCTGAAGGCCCAAGTATACTCGGCAACGAGTTTCCTCATGGCGCTGACCCGAATGGGCCTGCTCGCGGCGCTCGCGGGCGCGGTGACGATTCTGCTGGTCGCGCAATCACGGGCCGGAGCGCCACCGTCGCGTCCTGCTCCGGCCGGCCAATCACAAACGCAGTCGCTTGTCGAATACGACGACGACGTGCGGCGGGCGACGCCGAACGGCGTCGACTTCACCGGTGAATGGGCGCCGCGGTTCCACGAAGACGAACCCGAGCGCGTGCCGGGGCCGGAGCTCGGGGATTACCTTGGCATTCCGATCAGCGACGCCGCGCGGCTGCGTGCGGCGTCGTGGGAAGCGTCCATCCAGACGCTGCCCGAGTGGCAATGCCGTCCGCATTCGGCCGACTACATCTGGCGCGGCCCGTCGCCCCTGCGCATCTGGAAGGAGGTCGACCCGGTATCGCGACAGGTGACGGCATGGCACGCCGAGTGGCTGCGATCGGTGGACCGCTCGATCTACATGGACGGCCGTCCCCATCCGTCGCCGAATGCGCCGCACACGTGGTCCGGATTCTCCACTGGCACCTGGGACGGCGACGTGCTCACGATCAAGACGACGCACCTCAAGGAAGGGTACGTGCGGCGCAACGGCCTGCCGAGGAGCGACGTGGCCACGTTGACCGAGCACTGGATGCTGCACGGCGACGTGCTGACCGTGGCCACGATCGTCACCGACCCGGTGTACCTGACCGAGCCGTTCATCCGCACGACGGACTACGAGCTCGATCTGCATCAGTGGGTGCCGCCCTATCCCTGCCAGGTCGTCGAAGAAGTCGAGCGCCCGCGCGGCGTCGTCCCGCACAGCCTGCCCGGGACGAACGCCGCCGTCGCCGACTTTGCCAGGCGCTGCGGATTGCCGGTCGAGGCGACCCGCGGCGGCGCCGAGACCATGTATCCGGATTTCCGCGAGAAAATCGGCAACATCACGTCGACATGCATTGCCGCCCAGCGATGAAGCCCCCAGTACTTATCGTCGCCGTTGTCGCGTCCGCGATCGCATACGTACCGCTGCTGGCGCAGCGCAGCCAGCCCGGTCAGCAGGCGCCGGCCAGTCCGCGCGCGATCGCCCCGAAGGATTTCACCGGCTACTGGGTGTCGGGCGTGACCGAAGACTGGCGCTGGCGCATGGTGATCCCGGCCAGGGGCGATTACGACAGCGTGCCGCTGAACGCCGAAGGGCGCCGGGTCGCGAACACCTGGGATCCGAAGCGCGACGAGACGGCGGGTGAGTCCTGTCGCGCCTTCGCGGCGCCGGCGATCATGCGCGTCCCCGGCCGGCTGCACATCACCTGGGACAACGACTCAACGCTGCGAATGGACACCGAAGCGGGGACGCAAACGCGTCTGTTGCGCTTCGCAGCGACAGGCAGCGCCCGGACCGATGACCGTCAGGCGATACGCGGCGAATCGACGTGGCAGGGGCAATCGTTCGCGCAGTGGGAACTGAGCGGCCGCGGCGGGATGTTCGGCGGACGGCCGCCCAGGCCGGGCGGCGCGTTGAAGGTCGTGACCACGCACATTCGGCCCGGCTACCTGCGGAAGAACGGCGTGCCGTTCAGCGCCAACACGGTCCTCACCGAGTACTTCAACGTCCTCGGACCGGAAGACAACGGCGATCTCTGGATCGTCGTGACGACGATCGTCCAGGACCCGCAGTACCTCACCGGACGATTCTTCACGAGCACGCATTTCAAGAAGCTGTCCGATGGGTCCAGCTGGCATCCCACGCCGTGCCGTGCGCTCTGACGGACAGAGACAACGGAGGGGACGGAGAAAACGGGATCACACAGAGACGCAGAGAAACGGAGATTCCGTATATCTTGGTTGTACAGCTGTCTCCGTTGCTCCGTTTCTCAGTGTTATGCCGTTAGCTCCGTCTACTCCGTTACCATCTCCGTTACCATCTCCGTTACCGTGTCGCCATGAACACACATCCGTGCGCGATTGCGGGACTCATAATCGTGACGAGCGCCTGCTCGAACGTACCGGAGCTGCAACCGATCGCAACGGTCGAACAGATCATGGAAACGACCGTCGAACCGGTGGCCAACGCGGTGTTCGACGCCGCCGTCTGGGAGAATGGCGTGCAGGTCGGCGGTCCGAAGACGGCGGACGACTGGAAGAGGGTGCAGGCCAACGCGCTCATGCTCGCGGAGACGACGAACCTGCTGCTCATGACCGGCCGTGCGAAGGATCAATCAGGCTGGCCGATCCGCACCCAGGCGCTGCGTGACGCCGCCATGGAGGCGGCGAAGGCGGCGGAAGCGGAGAACACGCAGGCGATTTTCGACGCGGGCACGCACGTCTATCAGGCGTGCACCGGCTGTCATCTCCAGTACATCCCGAACCTGAATGCGCCGCCGCCGAGACCTCCCTAGCCCACGAAATGCACCCAGCAAAAAATGCAACCACGAAGTCACGAAGACACGAAGCACGCACGAAGAATTGTACCCAAGGGCTTTCTTCGTGGTTTCGTGTTCGTGGCACAAAATGTAGCAACCACGATGGATGCTGAGATTCGTGTGCTCGGTAGCTTGTCATTACTCAGACTCGCTCCCAGGAAGATGGCATGACCGATTTTCTGGCGTCCCTCGAAAACAGCGGCTTCGGCACCTGGGTGCGCGAGTCGAGCTCGCTGTGGGCGTACCCGACGATTCTGTTCATGCACACGATCGGCCTCGGGTTCCTCGTCGGCCTCAACGTCGCGATCGATCTGCGGATCCTCGGCTTCGCCGACCGGCTGCCGCTGGCGCCGTTCGAGCGGTTCTACCGGATCATGTGGGCCGCGTTCTGGATCAACGCGCTGTCGGGTACCGCGCTGCTCGTCGCCGACGCGACGACGAAGCTGACCAATCGCGTGTTCTACATCAAGATGGGATTCATCGCCCTGGCGGTGATCAACATGATGCTGATTCGCCACCGTGTGTTCCGCGATCCTGAAATCGGCCGCGCGCCGCCCGGCGGCTTCGCGCGCATGCTGGCGGTGATGTCGATCGTCCTCTGGGCCGGCGCGATTACCGCGGGACGGCTGATGGCGTATTTCGGTCCGGTCTCAGGGGCGCCGGGGCTGCAGAACCGGCTCCCGTAACCGGCTGGCGCGGCGGAGGACCGGAAGGTCGAGGGCACGCGTGTACATCCTTCGGGCGATTGCGACGTGGCTGCACAGCACGAAACTGTCGTGGGCCGTTGCCGGCGGCATGCCGTGGCTCTGGCCGCTGTGCGAGACGTTGCACTTCATGGGGCTCGCGCTCCTGGTCGGCATCGTGGGGGTATTCGATCTGCGCATGCTCGGGATGGCGAAGGGTCTGCCGGTCGGGCCGATTCAGCGGCTGATGCCGTGGGCGATGCTCGGCTTCACGATCAACTTGACGACCGGATTCCTCTTCTTCACCGGCGATCCCTTCCAGTACATCCACAACATCGCGTTCGGCTTCAAGATGCTGTTCATAGCACTCGCCGGCGTGAACGCGATCCTGTTTTACGTGACGGGGCTCTCGCGCCGCGTCGATGGCGTCGGACCGGGACACGACGTCCCGCCCGCGGCCAAGGTGATCGCGGCGGCGTCGCTGTTTCTCTGGATCGGGGTGATGTACTGGGGACGGATGCTGCCGTTTATTGGCAACGCGTTCTGACGGGTCCTATGGAGCCTTCGATCGTTGACGCCCCCTCCAGCAACTTATTGGAAGTCCCCGCTCCACTTGAAGCCGTCTTTCGGCCGGAGGATGCTGCGCATCCGGAGCCGGTGATCTTCGGCCGTGCGGCCCGGGTTGCCGGTGATGATCACGTGATCGCCTGGCTTGAGGGTGTCGTGCGTGATGCCGCTCAACTGACCCGCAGCCGCCCATTCAACGGCCCAGCGCTGGATCTGCCCCTGGTCGTCCGGTGCCTGCACGTGGACGAAGGAATGCGGATTCCGGAACATGAACGACACCAGCTCGCCTTCGATCTTGACCTGTGTATCGACGTAGGTCGCGGCGAAGGAATGGTGGGCATAGGCCGTCGCGCCCGACAGCACCACTGCGCCGAGAAGACCGAACACAAGACGTTTCACGGTTCCTCCTTGAGAGCTGTCGGGAATACTAGCCGAGCGGACCGCCTCGTCGCATCTGAAGAATTCCTGAATTTG
>QHWF01000286.1 GCA_003222455.1 Acidobacteriota bacterium | reverse complement strand
CGTTCAATTTCCTCTTCGGCTACATGAACCGCAACTGGGAAGAGGAGATCGACGTTCCAGTGGGACCCGACAACGGCATCGAGCCGGGCGGGCTCGACCAGGGGCAACCGACGCGCTTTCTCCCCCGGCGCAACCGATTCGTGTTCCGCGTGCAAGTGCCGCCGGATTTCGGCAACAAGGAAATGGTCTGGACGCTCACGACCAGGGGCAGGACCGAAAAGGCGTTCGCGACCCTGAGGCCCGACTACTTCATCAACGATGTCGTGATGGCCTCCGAAACCGGCGCGCTGGGCGCCGGGACGAGCAGCC
>QHWF01000287.1:4940-10976 GCA_003222455.1 Acidobacteriota bacterium | reverse complement strand
CAAGGACTTAGAGGTTGTGCTTGAAGACAAGACCGATACGGAAGTAATCTAGGACCAAAAGGGTCGGAGATGGAACACGTTCAGTCTGTCGCAGAAAGTCCGAGGATTGTGATCAGTTCGGCCGCCGACGTGCAGATCTGGAAGATGCTGGCGAAACGCGCCGCCGGCGAAACGGCGCTTCGTGTCGGCGTGAAGGCCGGCGGCTGTTCGGGATACGAGTACGTGTTCGGCTGGGAGCGAGCACCAAAAGACACCGACCTGCTCTTCGAAGGGCCCGGCGGTGCGAAGGTGTACGTGGATCCCCGCAGCCTGCGCGTGCTCGACGGCACGACGCTGGACTACGACACGAGCTTGTTGAGCAGGGGATTCGTCTTCAACAACCCGAACGCGACGAGTGTGTGCGGATGCGGAGCGTCGTTCAGCATCGAGAAGAGCGAAAGGCAATCGAACATATGAGCACCTCAACGCAGGTCGTTCAAGACCTCGCGCGTCGCGAATACAAGTACGGCTTCATCACCGACGTGGAACAGGACATCGTGCCGCGCGGTCTGAGTGAGGACGTCGTCCGCCTGATCTCGCAGAAAAAGAACGAGCCGGCGTGGCTGCTCGACTGGCGGCTGAAGGCGTACCGGATCTGGCGGACGATGAAAGAGCCGACGTGGGCCAACATCAAATACGGCCCCATCGACTATCAGAACATGATCTACTACGCCGCGCCGAAGCGGAGGCCGTCGCTCGAGAGCCTCGACGAGGTGGATCCGGAGATTCGGCGGACGTTCGACAAACTGGGCATCCCGCTCGAAGAACAGAAGCTGCTTTCCGGCGTCGCTGTGGACGCGGTATTCGACAGCGTCTCGGTGGCGACGACGTTCAAGGCGAAGCTCTACGAGCTCGGCATCATCTTCTGTTCGTTCTCCGACGCGGTGCAGAACCATCCCGAGCTGGTGCGCAAATATCTCGGCACGGTGGTGCCCTATTCCGACAACTTCTTTGCGTCGCTCAACTCCGCGGTCTTCAGCGACGGCTCGTTTGCCTACATTCCAAAAGGCGTCCGCTGTCCGATGGAGCTCTCGACCTACTTCCGCATCAACGCGCGGGAAACGGGCCAGTTCGAGCGCACGCTGATCATCGCGGAAGACGGCGCGTCGGTGAGTTACCTCGAAGGCTGTACCGCGCCGATGCGCGACGAAAACCAGCTGCACGCGGCGGTTGTCGAGCTCATCGCGCTCGACGATGCCACGATCAAGTACTCGACGGTGCAGAACTGGTATCCGGGCGATGCCGAGGGCCGGGGCGGCATCTACAACTTCGTCACGAAGCGCGGCAAGTGCCTTGGCGTGAATTCCAAGATCACCTGGACGCAGGTCGAGACCGGATCCGCCATCACGTGGAAGTACCCCGGGTGCATTCTTCAGGGCGATCACTCCGTCGGCGAATTCTATTCGGTGGCGACGACGAACAACTGGCAGCAGGCGGACACCGGCACCAAGATGATTCATCTGGGACGCCATACGAAGAGCACGATTGTGTCGAAGGGCATTTCGGCCGGGCACGGCCAGAACACGTATCGCGGCCTGGTGAAGATTGCGAAGGATGCGGGGGGCGCGCGCAATTACTCGCAGTGCGATTCGCTGCTCATCGGCGACCAGTGCGGGGCGCACACCTTTCCGTATCTCGATATCAAGAGCTCCACGGCCCGCGTCGAGCATGAAGCGTCGACGTCACGAATCGGAGAAGACCAGATCTTCTACTGCCGGCAGCGCGGGTTGTCGACCGAAGACGCGATCAACGTGATCGTCAGCGGGTTCTGCAAGGAGGTCTTCCGGCAGCTGCCGATGGAATTTGCCGTCGAAGCGCAGAAGCTCTTGAGCATCACCTTGGAGGGCAGCGTTGGATAAGGCCATGCTCCGGATCGAGAACCTGCACGTACGGGCCGGGAACCGCGACATCCTGCGTGGTGTCAACCTGTCGATCGACATCGGCCAGGTGCACGCCATCATGGGTCCAAACGGGTCGGGCAAGAGCACGCTCGCGCGTGTGCTCGCCGGGCATCCGGAGTACGCCGTCACCGGGGGGACGGTTGCGTACCGAGGCCAGGATCTTCTTGCGATGGATCCCGAGATGCGGGCGCGGGAAGGCGTGTTCATGGCCTTTCAGTACCCGGTCGAGATTCCGGGCGTGAACAACGCGTACTTCCTGAAGTCGGCGCTGAATGCGCTGCGGAAGCACCGGGGCGAGGAAGAGCTCGACGCGATGGACTTCATGACGCTGGTCCGCGACCGGATGAAGTGGCTGGACATGGACGAGACGCTGTTGAACCGGGCGGTCAACGAAGGGTTTTCCGGCGGCGAAAAGAAGCGGAACGAGATCTTTCAGATGGCGGTGCTCGAACCGGCGCTGGCGATCCTCGATGAAACCGATTCGGGGCTCGATATCGACGCCTTGAGAATCGTCGCGCGCGGCGTGAACGCCATGCGCGGCCCGGATCGGGCGATTCTGCTGGTGACCCACTATCAGCGTCTGCTGAATTACATCGTCCCCGATGTCGTCCATGTGCTGACCGACGGACGCATCGTGCGGTCGGGCGGCAAGGAACTGGCGCTCGAGCTCGAGGAGAAGGGGTACGTCTGGCTCGAGCAGGCGGTGTGAAAACATTACCCGTGGCGTCCGCCTTCAGGCGGATTTCTTCGAATCCGGCTGAAGCCGGACCCCACGTGTAAGTGACTACGTGTAAGTGACTAGGACGAGGCGTCACGACATAGATGGCAACGATGCTTGATTCGTATGTGGCCGAAGCCGAACGCGCCGCCTCGGCAGGGCGCCAGGGCGATCCGACGTGGCTGATGGAAACGCGCCGGCACGCGCTGGAGCGGTTCACGGCACTCGGGTTTCCGACGACTCGCGAGGAAGAGTGGCGGTTCACGAGCCTGGCGCCAATCGCCGAACGGCGATTTGTGCTGGCGAAGAACGGCGCATCCGCGCTTCGCCCGCAGGATCTGGATCCGTTGCGGCTTCCCGGCACCACGGCGGCGACGCTCGTGTTTGCGAACGGACGGTACGTCCCTGCGGCGTCCGATATTCGCGGGCTTCCGCCGGGCGTCCGGATCGACAGTCTCGGCGTGGCGATGAGCCAGCCGGCCAGCGCGATCGAGAAACACCTGACCCGCGCGGCCAGCGCCGATCGGCACGCGTTCACGGCACTCAATACGGCCTTTCTTCTCGACGGCGCGTTTCTCTCGGTGCCGGACGGGATCCAGGTCGAAACGCCCATCCAGTTTGTGTTCCTCGCGATTGGCGACGAACCGGAGACGGTGGCGCATCCGCGCGTGCTGGTCGTCATGGGCGCCGGCAGCAAGGCGTCGATTGTGGAGAGTTACAGCGGTGCGCACGCGTCACCCTACTTCACGAACACCGTCACCGAACTGTTCGCCGGCGAGGATGCAACACTGAATCATTACAAGCTGCAGCAGGAGAGCGCAGCCTGCGCCCACATCGGTGCGATGTACGTGCGTGCCGCCAGGAATTCGACGGTGACATGTCATTCGATCAGCCTCGGCGGCTCGCTCGTCCGCAACGAGGTCATCGTCGTCATGGATGGTGAAGGCGCGGAGTGCACATTGAACGGGTTGTATTTCGGCGATGGCCGGACGCTGGTGGACAACCATACGACCATCGATCACGCGCGGCCGCACTGCACCAGCCGCGAGGTGTACAAAGGAATCCTGGCCGATCATGCCCGCGCCGTGTTCAACGGGAAGATCATCGTGCGCCCCGATGCGCAGAAAACGGACGCGAAGCAGACGAACAAGGCGCTGCTGCTGTCGGAAGACGCCCAGATCAACACCAAGCCCGAGCTCGAGATTTTCGCGAACGACGTCAAGTGCACCCACGGCGCGGCCATCGGCCAGATGGACGAAGAGGCCATCTTCTACCTGCGTGCGCGAGGGTTCGGCGAGCACGAAGCGCGTCGCATGCTGATTCAGGCGTTCGCCGGCGACGTTCTGAGCCGCATCCCGATCGGGACGCTCGGCGCGCGTCTCGATCAGGAACTGATGCGGCGATTGCCGGGGGAACACCGATGACGTCGATCCCGCTGACACGGACGGAGCTCGACGTGCGCAGCGTCCGCGAAGACTTTCCGATCCTGCGCGCCCTCGCGCACGGCAAGCCGCTCATCTATCTCGACAACGCCGCGACGACGCAGAAGCCGCAGGTGGTGCTCGATCGACTGGTTCGCTACTACACGCACGAGAACGCCAACGTGCATCGGGGTGTGCACCTGCTGAGCGAGCGGGCCACCGACGCCTACGAGGAAGCGCGGAAAACGGCCGCCCGCTTCCTGCACGCGGCCGAGACACAGGAAATCATCTTCGTGCGGGGCACAACCGAGGCCATCAACCTGGTGGCGCAGACCTACGGACGCGTTCACGTTGGTGCGGGAGACGAGGTCGTCATCACGGTGATGGAGCACCACTCGAACATCGTGCCGTGGCAGATGTTGTGCGACGAGCGGGGAGCGCGGCTGCGGATTGTGCCGATGACGGACGAGGGTGCGCTGCGCATCGACAGCTACGAGGCGCTGCTCGGCGATCGTACCCGCATCGTCGCGGTCACGCACGTGTCGAACGCGCTCGGCACGGTGAACCCGATCCGTCGAATCGTCGAGATCGCGCATGCCCGCGGCATTCCGGTGCTCGTCGACGGGGCACAGGCCGTTGCCCACACGGCCGTCGACGTCCAGGCGCTCGACTGCGATTTCTACACGTTCTCGGGCCACAAGGTGTTCGGCCCGACCGGCATCGGCGTGCTCTATGGGAAGGCCGCCCTGCTCGATGCCGTGCCGCCGTATCAGGGCGGCGGCGACATGATCCGATCGGTGAGCTTCGAACGGACGCTCTACAACGTGCTGCCGTACAAGTTCGAAGCGGGCACGCCGAATATCGCCGGCGGCGTCGGACTCGGCGCCGCGATCGAGTACGTCGAGGCGCTCGGGTTCGACCGGATTGGCGCCCACGAACGCGACCTGCTCGCGTACGGAACCCGCGCGCTCGAAGGAATTCCTGGTCTCCGGCTGACGGGAACGGCGGGCGACAAGGGTGGAATACTGTCGTTCGTCCTCGACGGCGTCCACCCGCACGATGTCGGGACCATTCTCGATCGTGAAGGCGTCGCCATTCGCACCGGGCACCATTGTTGTCAGCCGCTCATGGCGCGTCTGGGCGTGCCGGCGACGTCGCGTGCGTCGCTCGCGCTGTACAACACCCGAGCGGAGATCGACGTGCTCGCCGGCGCGCTCGCGAAGGTTCGCGAGGTGTTCGTATGAGCTCCGCGCTCGACGAGCTGTACCAGGAAGTCATCCTCGATCACAATCGGCGGCCCCGGAACTTCCGCACGATCGAGGAGGGACGCCATGCCGAAGGATACAATCCGCTGTGCGGCGACCGCTTGACCGTGTACCTGAGGATCCAGGGGGATCGGATCCAGGATGCCAGCTTTCAGGGATCCGGATGTGCGATCTCAAAGGCGTCCGCCTCCCTGATGACCGACATTGTCAAAGGGAAGACCATCGCGGAAGCCGAAGCGCTGTTCGAGCGTTTTCATCGGCTGATCACCCGATCGGTCGAGGACCCGGTCGACGACCTTGGCAAGCTGTCGGTCTTTGCCGGTGTCCGTCAGTATCCGGCGCGCGTCAAGTGTGCGAGCCTGGCGTGGCACACGCTTCGAGCCGCGACTGACGCGCGAAACGAAGTGGTGTCGACAGAATGAAGCCGCTCCCGGTCGTTCAGCAGCCGGCGCAGCCCGGACCTGTCGCCACGAGTCCGCAACAGACCGAGGGCATGGTCTCCGATCCGGCACAGACCGCGGCGCTGCGGCCGCGCATCATCGACGCACTCCGGAAGGTGTTCGATCCGGAACTCCCGGTGAATATCTACGAGCTTGGTCTGGTGTACGACGTCATCGTCGATCGGTCGGCCACTGTGGGCATTCGAATGACGCTCACGGCTCCCGCGTGTCCCGCCGCGCAGTCGCTGCCCG
>QHWF01000287.1:0-4839 GCA_003222455.1 Acidobacteriota bacterium | reverse complement strand
TAAACCCGGACACTACCGTAATTGCCGGGACGCGGGTCCGCCCAACCACCTTTGCTGCCAGGGTGGCCCGCTGCGTGCGCGCCGCGCCCGTTCGCGGATGAATCAGCCGGATGCGGTCGTCGTTGGCTCCGGGCCCAACGGCCTCGCGGCGGCAATCGTCCTTGCCCAGGCCGGCCGCAGGGTTCTCGTGTTCGAGGCGGAGTCCAGCATCGGTGGCGGCGTGCGATCCGGGGAGCTGACGCTGCCCGGCTTCGTTCACGATGTGTGCTCCGCCGTCCATCCGTTTGCCCGCGCATCTCCGCTCTTCCGCACCTTGCCCCTCGAGGCATACGGGCTCGAATGGATTGAACCGTCAGTCATGCTGGCGCATCCGTTCGACGATGGAAGTTGTTCGATCGTAGTCCGATCGATCGAGCGGACGGCTGCCGGATTGCGGGGTGACGGAGGAGCGTATCGAAATCTCGTCGGATCGATCGTCGATGCGTGGCCCCGGATCGAGCAGTCGGTGCTGGGGCCGCCGCGCTGGCCGCGCCATCCAACAACACTGGCCCGCTTCGGTCTGCGCGCGCTTCGTTCCGTCGACGGCTTGACCCGGCGGATGTTTGCCGACCATCGCACGCGAGCGTTGCTCGCCGGCATGGCAGCACACGGCATGCTGCCACTCGATCGGGCGCCGACGGCGGCGTTCGGCCTCGTGCTTGCTGTCATGGCGCACGTGGCCGGCTGGGTGATGCCTCGTGGCGGGGCGCAGCGCGTGCCGAACGCGCTCGCGGCGCATTTGCAATCGCTCGGCGGCGAGATCGTGACCGGGACGCGGATCACGTCGATCGATGACCTGCCGCCCGCCAGGGCCATTCTCTGTGATCTGTCGCCGCGGCCGCTGCTGCGGATCGCCGGCCATTGCCTTCCGGCGTGGTACCGGCGCAGGCTGGAGCGATTTCGCTACGGGATGGGCGTGTACAAGGTGGATTGGGCGCTGGATGCACCGATACCGTGGCGGACCGCCGACTGCGCGCGCGCAGGGACCGTCCATCTTGGCGGGAGCATCGAGGAAATCGCCCGCTCCGAGCGCGATGCCTGGGACGGCCGGGCGACGGAACATCCGTTTGTCCTGCTGGCCCAGCCGACGTTGTTCGACGCCTCGCGCGCACCCCGGGGGCGTCACATCGCCTGGACCTATTGTCACGTTCCGCACGGGTCAGACCTCGACATGCTGCCGCGGCTCGAGCGTCAGATCGAACGGTTTGCGCCGGGATTCCGCGATCGCGTGCTCGCCCGCGCGATCATGGGGCCGGCCGATCTCGAGCGGCACAATGCGAACCTGGTCGGCGGCGACATCGGCGCGGGCGTCTGCGATCTGCGGCAGACGTTCCTGCGGCCCACGTGGCGCGCGTACTCGACGCCGCGTCGTGGCCTGTATCTTTGTTCGGCGTCGACCCCGCCCGGCGTCGGCGTCCACGGCATGTGCGGATACTTTGCCGCGCGACGGGCGCTCGACGAGGTACTTCGCGACTAGCCCACGAAGTCCATCAGCGAAATGCAACCACTAAGTTACGAAGACACGGAAATGCAACCACGAAGATCACGAAGACACGAAGATCACGAAGAAGACCATAAAAATATTGGAAAGGGTTTTCTTCGTGGTTTCGTGTCTTCGTGGTCTTCGTGTCAAGAGATGTAGCAAATTGGTGTGCTCGTCAGGTCACAGTCGTTGGGTCTTCCGCCGAATCAAGGGGCCTTATGGATCTGCTGCAGTTCGTTCGCGGCTGTACGTTCGACGACTTCCTGCTGACGCCGCAGCTCGGCGTGGTGCCGAGCCGCGATCCGTCCACGATCGACCTGACGACGCGGTTTACATCCCGCGTCCCGCTGCGACGGCCGATCGTGTCGGCCAACATGGACACGATCACGCGGGCGGCGATGGCGAGCGTCCTGGCCGAGGAAGGTGGCATCGGTGTGATCGATCGCGGCTTTCGTACCGGCGACATCGCGCCCCAGGTCGCCGAGATTTCCGCGGTCAAACGGACGCAGCACGGAATCATCACCGACCCGCACACGATTGACGAACACGGCCGGATCGCAGACGCGCGCCGGCTCATGGACCACACCGGCGTCGGCACGCTGGTCGTCATCGACGCACGGAGGCGGCTCCAGGGCCTGCTCACTGAGCGCGATATCCGGTTCGTTCCTGCCACGACCGGCGTGGCGGAGCGTATGACGCCACGAGACCGGCTCGTCGTTCACACCGGAACGATTTCGCTCGCCGATGCCGAGCACCTGATGACGCGGCAGAAGATCAAGAAGCTGCCGCTGGTCAACCCCGACGGGACGGTGCTGGGACTCATCACGGCGAAGGATCTGGTGAAGCATCGCGACCATCCCTTCGCCACCCGGGACAGCCGCGGCCGTCTGCAGGTGGCGGCCGCGGTCGGGGCGACGGGCGACTTTCTCGAACGGGCCATCGAGGTCCACAACGCCGGCGCGGATGTCATCGTGATCGACATCGCGCACGGGCACTCGCTCGTGATGGACCAGGCCATTCAGCGTCTACGCCACCGCCTCGGCAGCGTGGAACTGGTCGCCGGCAACGTCGCCACGAGCGACGGCGCGCGATTTCTCCTGGATCGGGGCGTCGACGCCATCAAAGTCGGAATCGGTCCCGGCGGCGGGTGCACGACACGATTGACGACGAATTTCGGCGTGCCGCAGGTGGAAGCGCTGGTGCAGTGCCGGCTCGCCGTCGGCGATCGCGTCCCCTTGATCGCCGATGGGGGCGTGAAGCGCGACGGAAGCGTCGCCGAAGCCTTCCTGTTCGGCGGCGACACGGTCATGCTTGGCAGCGCGTTTGCCGGGACCGAGGAAACCCCGGGCGAGACCGTGCTCAAGCCGGTGTTGATGCCCGAGTCTCAGAAGATCGTGCGGGTGCCGTTCAAGGTCTTTCGCGGCATGGCGTCGATCGGCGCCGTCCGCGATCGGCTCGATCTCGAGGACGCCGGGGCGCGTGAGCTCGAGGCGCTGGGTGCAGAGGGGCTCGAGGTGAGCGTCCCGGCGCGAGGACCGGTGCGCGCCGTCATCCACGACATGCTGAAGCATCTGTGTTCGGCGATCAGCTACGGTGGGGCAGAAAGCCTGGCCGATCTTCGCACGAAGTTCTGGTCGAATCCGGAGCAGTACCTCGTGCGGCTGTCCAGGGCGGCGCGCGCCGAGTCCTTCGAACGATAGCCAACGGAGAGAACGGAGAGAACGGCAACGGAGGAGACGGACATAACGAGGAACGGAGGAGACGGACGACGAGAGCGGAGGAGACGGAGGTAACGGTATAACACAGAGAAACGGAGCAACGGAGACCACCTGTACAAGGAAAGGGAAGTAGTAACCTCCGTTTCTTCTGCGTCTCTGTGTGATCCCGTTTCCTCGGCATCCTCCGTTTGCTTTGAAGTGATAGTGTGCCGTTTCCTCCGTCCCCTCCGTTTTGTGGGAAGTTATAATGTGCTGTGTCGAACACGGAGTGATGTGAGATGTCATTCGCCGACAAGATCAGATGGGTGCTCGTGGGCGTCTCGGCCGGCGTCCTGTTGCCGCGTGGCATCGGCGCTCAGCCGCCTGGAATGCCTGACGACGTGACGTTCGCCAGAGACATTGCGCCCATTCTCCAGCGCAGCTGTCAGAACTGCCATCGTCCGGACGGCGTCGCGCCGATGTCACTCGTGACGTACGAAGAAGTGCGGCCGTGGGCGCGATCGATCAAGCTGAGGACCGGCCTCGGCCCGCGCGCCGGCGTGATGCCCCCCTGGTACATCGAGAAGAACATCGGCATTCAGAAATACAAGAACGATCCGTCGCTGAGCGCCGCCGAGATCGCCACAGTTGCGAAATGGGCCGACAGTGGTGCGCCGCGCGGAAATCCAGCCGACGCCCCGCCGCTCCGTCAGTTCGCCGCTGGTCCGGGCACATGGACGATCGGCAAACCCGACCTCGTGGTATCGACGAAGGAAGTCGCGGTGAAGGCGAATGCGCCCGACTGGTGGGGTGAAATCGAGAGCGTGCCGATCGGGCTCACCGAGGATCGGTACGTCGCGGCCCTCGAGATCAAGGAGGTGAATGACATTCCGAAGGACGGATCAGGCCGCAGCACCGTTGGCGGGCGCTACGTCTTCCACCACATGATCTGGAGCACCCGCGTCGGCGACAACGCCGAGCAGAACCTGGACCCCGTGGACGACAACGGCACGTCGTGGCCGGTCCACGAAGTTGGCCGGAATGCCGACGTGTTCGATCCGCAGGCCGGTCGCCTGCTGAAGGCCGGTTCGAGCATCGTGTCGAATTCGGTCCATCTGTATTCGAATGGCCGCGATACCATAGCGCATCTCGAGATCGGATTCAGGTTCCATCCGAAAGAGTATCAGCCGGCGCTGAAGCGCTCGATTCGAGGTCTCGGCAACGGCCTCGACATCGACATCAGAGCCATGGAAGCGAACCAGCAGCTCCACGCGTACACCGTGCTGCAGGAGCATACGAAAATCACGTCGTTCGAGCCCCACCTGCACGCGCCCGGCGCGAGAATGTGCCTCGAAGCCATCTGGGGCATCAACATCCAGACGCTCACCTGTGCGGGGTACGATCACAACTGGGTGCGCGGCTACGACTACGACGACGATGCGGCTCCGCTGCTGCCGAAGGGGACGATTCTTCACATTATCGGCTACATGGACAACTCGCCGACCAACAAGAACGTGCCCGATCCGAGGAACTGGCAGGGATCGGGCAATCGATCGGTCGCGAACATGTTCATCGATCTTGGCCAGCAGGTGTCGCTCAGCGACGATCAGTTTCAGCAGG
>QHWF01000285.1 GCA_003222455.1 Acidobacteriota bacterium | reverse complement strand
GCCGCAACCAGATCGGCGCCGGCAATTCAACGCCCGCGAGGTCGGCGGCTGCGGACACGGCCGGCGTCAACCGCGCGTACATTCCTCCCTCTCGAGTGACTGTCGGCAAGACGGTCGGTCTGCATCTGTCGTGGTTCGTCTACCGCGGCCCGGGCAAGGTGCGGTTCGATCCACCGCAGGTGAAAGTCTGGGAAGACACGCGGACAGGAGCGAATTCGCCATGGGCGCCGCTGTGGATTCCACCGCCCATACCGCACGACGGCAGGTGGCTCACCCGGGCGACATTCGACACGTCTGGTACATACGTCCTGCGGGCGCTGGCAGACGATGGCGCACTGCTTGGGTATCAGGATCTCACCGTGACTGTTACCGGGAGGTGAGGCACTTCGCGGATTCGAGATTCACTTGACGCGCCAACGGCACTCACCGCGTCGTTACTTGATGGCGACGACTTCGACCGTGCCCTCTCGTTTCAACACGCTGACAGCGACATCGTTGGCGTGCCGCTCGAGGAGGAGCGTGACGCGGGAATCGTTGACCGTCAGATCCGTCAGGTACAGCCGCTCGATGCTCTCGGGCAGGGCCGCACGAGAGAACGTGATGCGTTGTTCGCCGGCATCGATCTCCAGGCCCAGGGCCGCCTGAATCAGCAAGTACACGGAGCCGGCGGCCCAGGCCTGCGGTGCGCAGGAGACTGGATACAGGGTCGGACGCTCGTCCGTGCGGCGATGAAAGCCACAGATCAGCTCGGGCAGCCGGTGAAGATCCACGACCTGGCTCAGATCCAGCATGGCATCGAGAACCCGTGTGGCGGCGGCCGTGAATCCGTACCGCGCCAACCCGGCGGCCGCCAGCGCGTTGTCGTGCGGCCAGATCGATCCGTTGTGGTACGACATCGGGTTATAGCGCGCCTCGCCTGCGGCGATCGTCCGGATGCCCCACCCGGCAAATGACGCCTC
>QHWF01000284.1 GCA_003222455.1 Acidobacteriota bacterium | reverse complement strand
TTCCGTATTGATACGACGTTGGAACGCAAAGGCCGCTGAGGCCGCCAAGAAAACCATAATATCTTTCCTTTGCGGCCTCTGCGTTCGATCGTGAGGTTCGCTCAATCGTGATGTTCCATAGACCGCGATGCGATTAGTCCTGTCGTGGCTGCGTGAATTCGTCGACGTTCCTGAGTCGGCGGAAGAGGTTGCCCAGAAGCTCGCCCTGCGTGGGTTCGAAGTCGCATCGGTCGAGGATGCCGGTGGCGGCGACGCCGTTATCGACTTCGAGGTCACCGCCAATCGGCCGGACTGCCTCAGCGTCCTTGGCCTCGCTGCCCTGGCGCCCGTTCCGATCGGTCCCGCCGATCGTCTGAAGGTCACCATCGAGGATGCAGGACTCTGTCCCCGGTACGCGGCCGCATCCGCCGACGTGAAGATCGGGCCGGCTCCCCAGTGGATGGCCGACCGTCTGCTCGCCGCCGGCGTCAGGCCCATCAGCAGCATCGTCGACATCACGAACTACGTGAATCTCGAGATCGGGCAGCCGATGCACGCGTTCGATCTGGAGAAGCTCGCGGGCGCGGAGATTCGCGTGCGCCGCGCAAAGCCGGGCGAAATGCTGGTCACGCTCGACGGCGTCGAGCGCAGGCTCGAGCCCGATATGCTCGTGATCGCCGATCGCGATCGTGCCCAGGCGGTGGCGGGCGTCATGGGCGGCGCGGCCTCCGAGGTGTCGAGGACAACGAAGCGCATCGCGTACGAAAGCGCGTATTTCCACGCGCCGTCGGTGAGAAAGACCAGCAAGCGCCTTGGGCTCAAGACCGAAGCCTCGACCCGGTTCGAGCGTGGCGCCGACATCGGTGCGCAGGTCGTCGCCATTCAGCGCGCAGCCGCGCTGATGGAACAGATCGGCGCCGGCGCGCTTACCGGCGGAGGAATCGATTGCTATCCCAATCCGCGAGGGGCAAGAACGCTTCACCTGCGGCGCGAACGGTTGACACGGGTCTTCGGCGCAGCGGTTCCCGACGCTGACGTTGAGCGCATCCTGACGCGCCTTGGCCTCGCGGTTGAAACCACGAGCGACGGGTGGGACATTGGCACGCCGACGTTCCGGGTTGATCTGCTCCGCGAGGCGGACCTCATTGAAGAAGTCGGGCGGCACTACGGCTTCGATCGTCTGCCGCCTGCGTTTCCGCCGGTGATGGCGGCCGCGCCGCCGCCCGATCCGCGTATCCCGCGCGATCAGCTCATCCGGCGCGTCCTGACAGCGGCCGGGCTGTCGGAAGCGGTGACGTTCGGGTTCATCGAAGCAAAAGCCGCCGCGCTCTTCGGTACGCAAGGGGCTGCCCTCGTGTCGATCGCCAACCCGCTGTCTGGCAAGTTCGATACGTTGAGAGCCTCCCTGCTGCCGGGGCTGGTCGATGCCGTCGGGGAGAATCGCCGTCACGGCCGACGCGACGTCCGATTGTTCGAGATCGGGACCCGTTTCACGGCGGACGGCGAGTCGCGTGGTGTCGCGGTCGCATGGACGGGAACCGCCGGCGCCGAACACTGGGCCGGCGGCAGCCGCGAGGCGGACTTCTTCGACCTCAAGGGCATTGTCGAACGCGTGTGCGGCGTCAGCGGCGTACCCGTCCAGTTCGAACCCGCGAGCCATCCGGCGCTCGTTGCGGGACACACGGCCTCGATCGTCGTGAGTGACGGCCGTGC
This sequence comes from Acidobacteriota bacterium, assembly GCA_003222455.1. Classification (GTDB taxonomy): domain Bacteria; phylum Acidobacteriota; class Vicinamibacteria; order Vicinamibacterales; family CAVVIG01; genus QHWF01. Next base: position 8,932 of record QHWF01000284.1, on the reverse strand, counting down.
CAGCGGCACGGCGCTGGGCGTGATCGGCGAGGTGTCGCCCGCGATCGCGGACGCGCGCGGCCTGCCAGCGAACGATCGCGTGCTGGTCGGGGAGCTGAACCTGGATCGGCTCGCCGACGCGCGTGTCGCGGTCAGCGACGCGGCACAGCCGCTGCCGCGGCACCCGTTCGTGGTGCGCGATCTTTCGATCATCGTCGCCAGCATCTTGCCTGCCGCGATCATTCGTGGCACCATTCAGGCGGCCGGCCGCGGTCTTCCCGCGCCGCTGGTCGCGATCAGCTTCTTCGATCGATACCGGGGCAAGGGCATCCCGGATGGCACGGTCAGCCTCTCGATCCGGTTGACGTTTCAGGCGGCGGATCGCACGTTGACCGACATGGAAGTCCAACAGAGCTTCGATACCATCGTGGCAGCGCTCGTCCGCGAGCACGCTGCCGTGCAGCGATAGAGGCTGGATATGCCGAAAACAGCGACCCGCAGCGTGGAGCTCGAACCGATCGATCGCCTCGAGGAGAAGGTCAAGCTTCTCGTCGGTATGGTCGATCGGATGAAGGACGAACAGGTCCGTGCCGCCGAAGAGAACCAGCGCCTGACGCGTGAGCTCGATGCCATGCGGGCGCGCGTCGCCACGAGCGACGGTCTGGCTGCTGAATTATCGACGATGAAGGAAGAGCGCGACGTTATCCGGACGCGCGTGACGGAAATGCTGGAACAACTGGAAGCGCTCAATTTGTAGTCTTTAGTCATTGGTCGTTAGTCATTGGTCGCAGCTCAGCGCGCAACCAAGGGCGACCAGTGACTAACGACTAACGACCAACGACCACCGACCAGCGACCAATGACCAACGACTAATGACCAACGACTAACGACCAACGACCAACATGGAAGGCCGCGTGATTCCAGTCGAGATCCACGGACAGCGATATCCGATCCGCAGCTCGCTGGAAGCCGAGTACGTGTCGCGGCTCGCCTTGTACGTGGACGAGAAGATGCGCGCGGCGGCCGAACAGACGCCAGCGAGCGATTCCCTCCGCCTGGCCGTGGTGGCGGCCCTGAACATCGCCGACGAGCTGTTCCGGTGCCGCGACTTGAAGCGCGAATGCGACGGCGAGCTGGCGGAGCGGGCCGGGGAGCTCGAACGCCTCCTTGACCGCGTTCTCATGGCGACATAACGAGTTACGGCAAGTCAAGCAGAAAACTTTCACGCCCGATGCGCTCGGCGCTTGAACCTCGAGGCAGGAACCGTTAAGATCTACGTTGGAATTTTGAGTTCCCTGCTTTGCGCGTGATGGCGGACGGCTCGTTTGAGCCAACGTATCACCCAAGTGAGTCGCGACGCCGCGCGGTGTGCATGCCTCTGTAGCGAGGAAGCCTGAAACGCGGCTTTTAGAGCGGTTCCACCTGCTATCGCAGGTTCATCGACCTCCCCACACGGCAAAGCGGGGCCTTTCTTTTTCGTTTTCCCACCCCTCCGCCTCCGCTGAAGCTACGGCGGACCGCCGTAGCCTTGGCGAAGGCGGTCGTAGCGCGGCGCCGACCTGACATAAACCCGATGTGGGTCCGCGGGAAAGGACGTCACGCGTGGTGCCGAGTTTCGGTTTATTAATCAACCTCGTCGTTACCATCGTGGCGGGTGCCGCTGTGTTCGTCGCGTGGGTGGCGAACCGCAAGCGGATTGCCGCGGAAACGATCGGCCGCGCGGAACAGCAGGCGCTTCGCATCGTCAAGGAGGCTGAACGCGACGCCGAGACGATGAAGAAAGAGGCGTCGCTCGAGGCGAAAGAGAAGGCCCACGACGTCCTGGTGGAAGCGGATCGGCAGGCGCGCCAGGAACGCCAGCAGGCGGCCACGCTCGAACAGACCCTCACGCGCCGCGAAGTGGTGCTCAGCGAACGACAGGCGGCCATCGAGCGGCTCGAAAAAGAGTTGAACACGCGCGACCGGTCGCTGAGCGAACGCGAGAAATCTGCGGCGGCCGCCGCCGCCCGGTACGAGCAGCTGGTCGCCTCGCAGCAGCGCGAGCTCGAACGCGTGGCCGGGCTCACGGCGGAGGAAGCCCGCGATCTCCTCGTCAAGCAGATGGAGAGTGAAGCGCGTCACGACTCCGCCAATCTGCTGAAGCGGCTCGATGCCGAGGCACGTGAGACGGCCGTCGATCGCGCCAAACACTACATCACCGAAGCCATCCAGCGGTGCGCGGCCGAGCACGCCATCGAGACCACCGTATCGGTCGTGGATCTGCCGAGCGACGATCTGAAGGGACGGATCATCGGACGCGAGGGCCGGAACATCCGCGCGCTGGAGCTCGCCACCGGCGTGGATCTCATCGTCGACGACACGCCCGGCGCGATCATCCTGTCGGGTTTCGATCCGTATCGGCGCGAGATCGCGAAGAAGGCCATCGAGCGGCTGATCGTCGACGGCCGCATCCATCCGGCCCGGATCGAAGAGGTCGTCCAGAAGGTCAAGGACGAAACCGAAGAGGAAGTCCGGAAAGAGGGCGGGGCGGTCGCGTTCGAGCTCGGGCTGCACGATCTGCACCCGGAGATCGTCCGGCTGATGGGCAAGCTGAAATACAGAACGAGTTACGGTCAGAACGTGCTCGCCCACTCCGCCGAAGTGGCGCGGCTGGCCGGAATCATGGCCAGAGAAGTCGGCATCGACGCCCACGTCGCCGTGCGGGCTGCGTTCCTCCACGACATCGGAAAAGCCATCGATCGGGAAATGGAAGGCACGCACCTTCAGCTCGGGATCGACTACCTGCGCAAGCACGGCGAAAACGAGGCCGTAGTCATGGCGATGGCCGCGCATCACATGGACATCGACTGGCCCTCGCTCGAAGCAATGATCGTCCAGGCCGCGGATGCGATTTCGGCGGCGCGTCCCGGTGCGCGGCGGGACATCCTCGAATCGTACGTGAAGCGTCTCGAGAAGCTCGAAGGGATCGCCGATTCGTTCAAGGGCGTCTCGAAGTCGTTCGCCTTGCAGGCCGGCCGCGAGATCCGGATCATGGTGGAGAGTGAAAAGATCTCCGACGAAGAAGCGATATGGCTCTCAAAAGACATCGCGCGCCGCATCGAGAACGAGCTCGAGTATCCCGGCCAGATCAAGGTCACCGTCATCCGAGAGACCCGCGCCGTCGACTATGCGAAATGATGTGAACGGCGGCAGATGGTGCGTGCCTCCAGCCGCCCGGGCCGGCCGGCACGTCGTGTCACGTCTTCGACTCGCCCTAACAGCCCGTGGTGAAACTCCAGCGTCGCACCGAGGGCGGCGAGGCGCCCCGATGATCCACCCCACGGCGCACAGTCCGCGCCGTGGGGACCCCGGCGGAGCGGCGCGACGAGCGCAGAGCGGGGCCCCCACCGTGCGTCTTGTGCACGGTGGGGTGCAATACCGGGAGTATTTGAACGAGGAGCAACGCAGCCAGCCGGGATGCAGCGCCGGCCGAATGCAGCTGGAGTTTCACCACGGGCTGCTAAGCCATCAGTGACCGTCGCCGACGTCACCGAGCGCAATCTCATCGCACGAATTGAGCGGCGCCTCCCGCCCCGGCCCCCGTGGGTGATCGTCGGCATTGGCGACGATGCCGCCGTGGTGGAACCCGAGCGGAACCGCGTCGAAGTGTTGACCGTGGACGCGCTCGTCGAGGGCGTGCATTTCGATCGCGCCTTGGTGCCGCCCGATGCGATCGGCCATCGCGCGCTCGCCGTGAACCTGTCGGATCTCGCGGCAATGGGTGCGGCGCCCCGTCTGGCGCTGGTGTCGATGGCGCTGCCGGCGGTGCTGCCGCTGTCGGATTTCGACGGGATCGTGGACGGGATTGCGTCGCTCGCCGCACGCGCCCACCTTGCCGTGGTTGGCGGCAATCTGACGCGATCCACGGGTCCGCTGGTGATCGACATCACGGCGATGGGGACCGTCAAGCGCCGCCAGGCGCTCACCCGCGGCGGCGCGCGATCCGGCGATGAGCTGTACGTGAGTGGTACGATCGGTTCTGCGATGGCGGGCCGGCTCATCCTGACCGAACGACAAACGACTGGTGACTCGCGACTGACGACGGACGACACGCGACTGGCGAGCGACGACTCGCGACTGACGACGGACGACTCGCGACGGGCGACCGACGACTCGAGACTGACGTCTGACGACTGGCGACTGGTGACTGCGTACCTTCGTCCCCAGCCTCGCCTCCGCCTTGGCACGCTGCTGGCTCGCAATCGCGCAGCGAGCGCGTGCATCGATCTGAGCGATGGGCTGAGCGACGCGGTCTATCGCGTGGCTGAATCGAGCGGCGTCGGTGCGCTCATCGACGCGGATGCGTTGCCCATCGACCCGCGCGCACGCGCGGTGTTCGACTCGCGCGGACTCGATCCGGTGGAGCAGGCGGCGACCGCCGGCGACGACTACGAATTGCTCGTTGCCGTACGATCGCGTGTCCGCTCGCGGCTCTCCGCAGCGATGCATCACGGTGACGCGCGACTGACGCGTATCGGCGTCTGCACGGCCGACCGCGCGGTGGTCCTGCGCCGCGGCGGCGCGGAAACCGTTCTGCCGCGCGGCGGGTATGCGCATTTCAGGCCGGCCTGACACGCGCGGCTCGTTCGAAGGCCGGCCCTGATCGGGTGTGGGAAAATCGCACCAGCCGATTTGTTCGATGGCGCCGGTCTGAACGCCATCGGAAACGAGGCATGATTCATCTCACGCGTGCGCTCACCCGGCGCTGGTTGGATGCGCTGCTGCACATCGACGACACGCCCGAGCGTACCGCCGGGGCCTTCGCGCTCGGCGTCTTCCTGGGCTTCTCCCCGTTTCTCGGGCTGCACACGGTGCTCGGGATCCTCTTCGCATTTCTGCTCAACCTCAACCGCGTGGCGGTGCTGCTCGGCGTCTATTCAAACCTTCCGTGGTTTCTCGCGCCCTATTACGCATTCGTCGTCGTCGCCGGCACGAAGATCACCGGACACCGGGTGCCGCCAGGTTTCCAGACACAGTTCGGTGCGCTGTTCGAGCACTCCCTCTTTGCGGCCGAGTTCTGGCACCGCCTGATCACACTTCTGAAACCCCTGCTGTGGCCTTATGCTGTCGGATCGATGATCGGTGCGATCGTTCTGGGTGCGCTGGCGTACCCACTTGCACTCGCGTTCGTGACAAGTCGCCGGCGAATCCATGACATCATGGCTCACCATAAGCATTGAAGATGCGCCGTACTCATCGTCGCGAGCTCATGATTATTTCGCGATCGTTCTGGCGCAAGAGCATCGTCACGATAGTCGCCGCCGTTGGGTTCGTGCTGTTGTACCAGGTGACCACCCTGGATTCGAAGTATGCGGCCCGGCAGGCCGTGCTGCGCGAAACGACGGCGCTCCCGATGCCGGGCGCGCGGCTCGCGTTCAGTGCGACGGCGTACTGTAAGGGGATTCAGACGGCTTCGGGCGTGACCGCGCAAACCGGCGTGGCGGCGGCGGATCCTGAACTGCTGCCGGTCGGATCGGTCGTGGAAATCGATTCGCTGCCGCCGAAGTACAACGGCATCTACACGGTGCTCGACACCGGCCCGTCGATCCAGGGACGCGAGGTCGACTTGTACATGTGGAGCTGCAACGAAGCGTTGCAGTTCGGCCGCAAGCCGATTCACGTCAACGTGCTGCGTCTCGGGTGGAATCCGCGCGCGACGTCACCGACGTTCTTCGACCGCTTCTTCCGGCGTCCTCGACCGCGTGCAGCGGTCGCGCCGGCCGACATCGGCACACAGAACTGAGAGCGCAGGCTGCGCTACCCATCCTTTGCGGCCTAAAGACTTGCACTGCCAGGACCGATTTCTTGCGACGCCGGCAGATCTGAGTTCTCCTGCCGCGACTGATACTGCAATTCGAACAGCTTGAAATAAATACCGCGCTGCGCGAGCAGCTCCTGGTGGGTACCCGACTCACGAATCCGTCCCTTGTGCAGCACGAGGATCTTGTCCATGTCCTGAATCGTCGAGAGGCGATGGGCAATGGCGATGGTCGTTCGACCCGCCATCAGGACGCGCAGCGCGTCGCGAATTACGATCTCCGTGTCGGTGTCGACGCTCGACGTCGCTTCGTCCAGGATGAGCACGCGCGGATCGAAGGCGAGCGCGCGCGCGAACGACAGCAGTTGCTTCTGCCCGACCGACAACGTCGATCCACGCTCGGCCACGGCGCTCGCGTAGCCCGCGGGCAGCCGCGCGATGAACGGCGCGGCATGGACGGCCGCCGCCGCGCGCCGAACCCGCTCGTCGTCGATCGCGGCGTTGCCCAGGCGAATGTTCTCGGCAATCGTCCCGGAGAACAAATGCACGTCCTGCAGAACGAGGCTGAACAATCCGCGAACGTCGGCGAGATCCAGACGGCGGATGTCGACGCCGTCGATGGCGATGCGGCCCCGCTGGACGTCGTAAAAGCGCAGCAGGAGATTGATCAGGGTGGTCTTTCCCGAGCCGGTGGCGCCAACGATCCCGACGCGTTCGCCCGGACGGACCTCGAACGAGACGTCCTTCAGCACCCACTGGGCATCCGAGCCTTGTGTTGTCGTCCTCCTGTCCTCCGCGTCCGCCGTGGTGGCGGGTTTCCCATCGTACGCGAACCACACACGGTCGAAGACGATGTCTCCCGCGGCTGGAGCGGGCCTCGGCAGGGGGCGTTCCGGATTGGTGATGACGACCGGTTCGTCGAGCACGTTGAAAATGCGCTCCGACGAGGCCATGGCCGATTGCAGGATGTTGAACTTCTCCGACATGTCGCTGATTGGCCGGAAGAACCGCTGCGAATACTGCAGAAAGGCGACGAGCGCACCGAGTGTGAGCGTACTGCGCAGAACGCTTTCCCCGCCGTACCAGATGATTAAGGCCGACGCGAGCGCGCTGACGGCTTCGATGGCCGGATAAAACACCGCGTAATAGAAGATCGACTCGATGTTCGCGTCGCGGTGCCGGCGATCGATCTCGTCGAATCGCTCAAAGCTGAGGCCCTCGCGGCGGAACAGCTGCACCGTCATCATTCCGGTGATGTGCTCCTGCAGGAACGCGTTGATGCGCGCGATCAACCCGCGGACCACGCGGTACGACTCACGAACGTTCCGGCGGAACCACTGGGTGACCAGCACGATGAGCGGCAGCACCGAAAAGGCGACGATCGCCAGCCGCCAGTTCATCCAGACCATCATGGCCATGATGCCCGCGAGCGTGAACACGTCGCCAAACACCGTCACCACGCCGGACGTGAACAGGTCGTTGAGCACATCGACGTCCGAGGTGACGCGCGTCATCAACCGGCCGACGGGGTTGCGATCGTAAAATCGCAGATCGAGGCGCTGCAGGTGACGGTAGATCTCCATGCGCAGATCGAACATGATCCGCTGTCCGGTGAACTGCATCATCCAGGTCTGCAGGTATTCGGAGGCGAAGGCCGCCACAAGAATGGCGAAATAGAGCCAGGCCAGGCGATCGAGCCCTTCGAGCCGCCCCGCACCGATGTAGCGGTCGATCGCGATCTTGATCAGGTAGGGCTGCGCCAGCGACGCGGCCGCGCCGGCAATGATGGCGACGAAGGCCACCGCCACGTGCCGCCAGTATGGGCGCAGATAGCGCAGCAGCCGCCGCATCAGGCGGGCGTCGTAGGCTTTCCCGAGGACCTCGTCATCGTGGACGGTCACGACGCCGCCAGCTCCTCCTCGAGCAACTGCTTCTTGTGCAGCTCCGCATACAATCCGCCGCGGCGGACGAGCTCGTCGTGCGTTCCGCGCTCGATGATGTGGCCCTGATCGAGGACGAAAATCTGGTCGGCGTCGCGGACGGTCGAAATGCGATGGGAGACGATGATCGATGTCCGATCACGCATGACGCCGCGCAGCCGCGAGAGAATCTCTTCTTCCGTATACGTGTCCACCGCCGACAACGCATCGTCCAGCACCAGGATCGCCGGATCGACGATCACCGCGCGCGCCAGCGCCGTGCGCTGCTTCTGCCCGCCCGAGAGCGTGATCCCCCGTTCGCCGACGATCGTCTCGTAGCCCCGTGGAAAATCGGCGACGTCTTTATCGAGGCGCGCAATCGCGGCCGCAGCGCGGATCCTCTCGTCCCGTCCGGAATCGTGCTCCGGCGTGCCAGCTTCTGAACCGCCCCACTCCCCCGACCCACCCGACCCCCCTGACCCACCGGCATCGAGTCCGAAGGCGACGTTGCCTGCGAGCGTGTCCGAGAACAGAAACGGCTCCTGAGGCACGAAGCCGATCGCACCGCGGAGCTCGCTGAGCGGCCAATCACGCACGTCCACATCGTCGATGAATACCGTTCCCGCTGGTGGATCGTGCAGCCGCGCGAGCAGCGAGATGAGCGTGGATTTGCCGGCACCCGTTATTCCGACGAGCGCGACGGTCTGTCCCGCCTCGATGGTCGCCGACACATGATTCAGGACCGGCGTGGCATCGAATCCGAACACGAGATCGCGGAATTCGATGCGACCCTTCACATTGCGGATTGCTGATTGCTGATTGCTGACTGATTGCTGATTGTCGACTGATCGACGATGCGACGTGACATCCGTATCCCGCAAGCCGCGATCCGCAATCCCGGGCTCCGTCTCGAGTACCTCCAGCATGCGCTTCCACGAGGCCATACCGCGCTGGAGCATGTTCGTGACCCAGCCAAACGCGATCATCGGCCATGCCAGCATCGTCAGATATGAATTGAACGCGACGAACTGTCCGAGGGTAATCCGGCCTCGAATGACTTCACGGCTGCCGAGCCAGAGCACCAGCAACGCGCCAAGTCCGAGAAAAAACGACATGCTCGGGAAAAAGAATCCCTGGAGCATGATCAGGCGGCGGTTTCGACGCAGATACTCTTCGTTCGACTGCCGGAATCGATCGAGCTCCGCCGCTTCCTGCCGATACGCGCGAACGACGCGCA
>QHWF01000283.1 GCA_003222455.1 Acidobacteriota bacterium | reverse complement strand
ACGGCTCCGCTGATGCGGCGCCTCATGGCGTCGGCTGTGTAATTCGGTCTGACATCCGTGACGAGTTTCGGCAGTGAGACACCATTGCCCGGCTTGTAGATGGTGTCGTCCTGCTGCGCCAGCATCGGGGCTGCTAAGCCCAGCGAAAAGGCAACCAGAACCAGAATGGTCTTCATGCGCCCCCGCGATGTCACCCGGGCAGGGCGACAATTTCCTCAATGCTCCAGGCGTGATTCGGCACGCCTCTGTGTAATGCCGTTCTCTCCGTCCCCTCCGTTTCCTCCATCACCGCAGATCGAACGCTGCGATCGATTTCCGGTCGCGGACGTACAGCGTCGTGCCGGACAGGGTCGGCGGTGTCCACGACACGTTCTCGAGCACGTTCGCGCGCGCGAGCACTCTCAGTCCATCGGACCCGACCGTCGCCAGGCCCAGTCTGCCGTCCTCGTCGAGCAGGATCAATTTGCCGTCCGCATAGAGCAGCTGTGCTCGCGAAAAGCTTCGATCCTGCCAGGCGAGGCGACCCGTCTTCATGTCGACCGCGCTCAGGAACGCGGGTCCGAAGTCGCCGCTCGATCCATACAGGTAATCGCCCAGACGGATGACCGTCCCGATGTGCACGCGCATCCGATTCAAGAACCATTTTTCCGCGACGACGGTTTTTCCGCCGCTCTGACGCAGCTCGAGCGCGCGGCTGCCCGAGTTGTAAGCCGACGACACGAACAGCAAATGGTCGGCTGGCGTCCACACCGGCGTGCTGATGTTCAGTCCCCAGTCCGTTTTGTGCGGATGGGTCCACAAGGTCTCGCCCGATGACGGATTCATGCCGGCAATGCGATCGCCGCCGAAGACGACGAGCTGCGGCTGGCCGTCGACATCGATCAGGATGGGCGATGCCGGCGCCGGCTGGATGTTCCCCGCCTTCCACACCAGGGCGCCGGTTTCCTGATTGAACGCCGCGGCCGCCTGATTGGGACCACCGACGGTGACAATGGCGGTGCTGTTGTATGCGAGCGGGCTGCACGAGTACCCTCGATCCCCGGTCGGGGCCTGGTACTCTTTGACGAAGTCGTGCGACCACAGCCGCTTGCCCGTCGCCTTGTCGATCGCGAACAGCTCCCGTTTCGAGCTCGCCGCGAAAATCCGGGTACCGGCGATGAGCGGCGTGCTGTGCGGTCCGGCGCCCTGGGAAAAATCAACCCCGTCGGTTGTCGCCGGATACTTGAACTCCCACACCGTCTTGCCGTTCGAAGCGTCGAGCGCGATGACGACTTCCTCCTGCCCGCGCCGCACGTAGGAGAGCAGGCCGGCCGGCCGGTACATCGTGTACAGGCGAGGGCCCTCGGCGAGGATGGACGAATGGCCCTCTCCAAGCGCGCGCGTCCAGAGTCTTTTCGGACCACCCGATGGCCATGAAGACGCGAGCCCGGTGGCATCGGAGATGAAGTTGCGATGCGGCCCGCCCCATTGGGTCCAGTCGGTTCCGTTGGCGGCCGTCAGTCGAACGCCCGCGGCCTCGCCGACAGCACCAACAATCGCCAGAACGAAAAGTGCGGATTTGATCCACATGATCGTCAGCTTACAAGAGTGCCATGGTATCGTGAGCGGCACATGCGCAAGATCGACATTTTCACCCACATCACCCCCGCACCGTATAACGACGGCGTGATGAAGGTCGCCCCGACGTACAAGGATATCGGGAAGCGGATGCGCGGTGTCCCGATGCTCACCGATCTCGATGTGCGCTTTCGGGTCATGGACCGGTTCGACGACTACGTGCAGGTGTTGTCGTTGCCCACTCCGCCGATCGAGGTGTTTGCGAAGCGGTCCGATGCGGTCGATCTGGCACGGGCCGCAAACGACGGCATGGCGGAGCTGGTGCAACGCTACCCTGATCGCTTCGCCGGCTTTGCGGCCGCTTTGCCCCTCAACGATCCCGACGCGGCCGTTCGCGAGCTCCGGCGCGCGTTGGCGGATCTTGGCGCCCGCGGCTTTCAGCTGTATTCGAACGTGCTCGGCAAGCCGGTCTCGGCGCCCGAATTCGAGCCGCTGTTCGAGACCATGGTGGAATACGACCTGCCGATCTGGTTGCATCCGTACCGCGGCGCCGACATGTCCGACTACAAGACGGAGGATCGTTCCCAGTACGAGATCTGGTGGACGTTCGGCTGGCCCTACGAAACGAGCGTGGCGATGGCCCGCCTCGTGTTCGCCGGACACTTCGATCGTTTTCCCGCGCTGAAGATCATCACGCACCACATGGGCGCGATGGCGCCGTATTTCGAGGGGCGCGTCGGCCCGGGTTGGGATCAGCTCGGCGCCCGGACCTCGGATGTGGACTACTCGCAGGTGCTGAAGCAGCTCGCGAAACGCCCGCTCGAGTATTTCAAGATGTTCTACGCCGACACGGCCCTCTTCGGCGCCTACGAGCCGACGGTGTGCGGCCTCGGGTTCTTCGGCGTCGACCACGTGCTCTTCGCGTCGGATGCGCCATTCGATCCGGAACAGGGTCCGATGTACATCCGCGAGACCATCAAGATCGTCGACCGGCTGCCCGTGAGCGACGACGAGCGCGAGCGGATTTACTGGCGGAATGCCGCCGCGCTACTGAAACTGTGACGCGCGTCGAGCGTGATGGAGGAAACGGAGGTGACGGAGGAAACGGCATTACACAGAGACGCAGAGAAACGGAGACTCTGATTTGTACTTTTTATTGTTGGTCTCCGTTGCTCCGTTTCTCTGTGTGATGCCGTTGCCTCCCCGGTCTCCGTTGCCGTTACTTCCGTAATCTCCGTTATCTGACGTCCCACCATGATCTACATTGCGCTGCTCAGGGCCATCAATCTCGCAGGCCGCGCACAAGTCTCGATGTCCGATCTGCGCGAGCTCTTCACCACGCTCGGCTTCGCCGACGTGCGGACGATGCTTCAGAGTGGAAATGTCGTGTTTCGAAGCCGCGTCCGTTCCGGCGCCCGACTGGAACGGCGGCTGGAGACTGAAACGGCGAAGCACCTCCACCTTCAAACCGACTACTTCGTGCGCTCTGCCGACGAGTGGCGGGGCATCGTTGCCGATAATCCGTTCCGTGAAGAGGCCGTGCGCGATCCCGGTCACCTGACGGTCACATTCCTGAAGAAGGCGCCATCCCGCCAAGACGTGGACGCATTGCAGGCGGCCATCAAGGGGAGGGAAATCGTTCGCCCCGGCAGCAGGCACGCCTATATCATCTACCCGGACGGCATCGGCCGTTCGCGGTTGACGAGCGCCATGATCGAAAAGATGCTTGGCGCGCGCGGCACGGGTCGCAACTGGAACACAGTGCTCAAGCTCGCGCAGCTCGCCACACCGGCGAAGCATTGAACTGACGCCGAGGGTGCATTGAACTGACGCCGAGGGTGCATTGAACTGACGCCGTAGGGTGCTTTGCACTGACGCGGCAGGGTGCTTTGAGCTGACGCTGCAGGGTGCTGCTGAGGAGGCGTGATGAGAGCTTCGATCTCGCGCATCGTTGTCCTGTTCGTGCTGCTGTCAGGCAGCATCACCCTCCCCGTAGTGTCCGGCTTCAGCCGGACCCTTTCCGGCTTCAGCCGGACCGCGACAACCGCCCCGCAATCGACGTCCGGGCTGTCGGCGGACCGCCTGCAGCGCATCGATCGCGCTCTGCAGCAATATGTCGACGAGAACCGGCTCGCCGGCGCCGTCGCGCTCGTTCTTCGAGACGGTCAGACGGTCTACGAACGGGCGTTCGGCTGGAGCGACAAGGAAGCCGGCCGGCGCATGACAACCGACACGATCTTCCGCATCGCGTCGCAGACGAAAGCCATCACGAGCGCGGCGATCCTGTCGCTGGTCGAAGAAGGAAAGATCGGCATCAACGAACCGGTGAGCCGTCACATTCCGGCGTACGCCCACACGACCGTTGCCGCCCGTAACGAGGGAGAGATGAAGGTCGTGCCCGCGAAGCGGCCCGTCACTATTCGCGATCTCCTCACGCACACGGCCGGTATTTCGTACGGCACCGGCCCCGATGTCGCCGCACTTTACGAGGCGAAGGGGCTCGGTCCGGCCGCCGGGTTCGGATGGTTCACCGCCGACAAGAACGAGCCCATCTGCGACACCATGGAGCGGCTCGCCACGCTGCCCTTCGCGTCGCAACCGGGCGAGGCGTGGGTCTACGGCTACAACACCGACATCCTCGGCTGCGTTGTCGAACGCGCCTCGGGCACGCCGCTCGATCAATTCGTCCGGACGCGGATCACCGACCCGCTCGGCATGAAGGACACGCAGTTCTTTCTTCCGTCCGAGCGGCGTGAACGGCTGGCCGCGGTGTATTCGAGCGGACCCGACGGAAAGATTACCCGTGCGCCGGACGGACCGAGGGGACAAGGGACGTACGTCGAGGGTCCGCGCCGCAGCTTCGCGGGCGGCGCCGGTTTGCTCTCGAGCGCGCGTGATTACGCGCGCTTCCTGGAGATGATCCGCAACGGCGGCGCGCTGAATGGCGTGCGCATCCTTGCGCCCCGGACCGTCGAGCTGATGACGACGAATCAGGTCGGCACGCTGCACTCGACCAACGGTCTCGGCTTCGGCTTCGGCTTCGAGACCACCGATCGATACGGTGCGAACGGGATGGATGCCGTCGGGGCGTTCGGCTGGGGCGGCGCGTATGGGACCATGTATCGGGTCGATCCTCAGGCACAGCTGGTCATCGTGCTGATGATTCAGATGCTGCCAAACGCGACCGACGTCGGCCAGAAATTCCCAACCCTGGTGTATCAGGCGCTCGCGGCCAAGTAGAATCCCCGCCATGGACCTCGCTGGACCAGCACGTCCGAAGGCCGGTTGAACGGGCAGGATCGCCTGTCGTCTCGGTCGATTCGCGCTGCCGCTGTGTTTCCTCGCCCTGCCGTTGTTCATGACCACCGTGAAGCCGCAGGAGCGGAGCGCGCCCGCACCGCGCCTGATCAATCAGCCAGCGGACCCGTTGCTCGCGTCGTTCCGGTTTCGATCGATAGGCCCCGCCAGCATGGGCGGCCGCGTCGACGACATCGCGGTCAGCGAAAGCGATCCGAACATCATCTATATCGGCTACGCCGTGGGCGGGGTCTTCAAATCGGGGTTTCGACATCAGCTGGGATCAGGGGCGCACCTGGGACTTCGTGAACACCATGGCGACCGCGCTGGCGTACGTCGTGACCGCCGACATGCGCCGGCCGTACTTCGTGTACACCGGCCTGCAGGACAACGGCAGCTGGGGCGGTCCGAGCGCGGTGCGCGGACGCGGCGGGATCATGAACTCCGACTGGTACGGGATCGGCGGCGGTGACGGCTTCTATACGGCCGTCGATCCAACCGACCACAACATCGTCATCACCGAGTCGCAGAACGGCAACACGAATCGATACGACCTGCGAACAGGCATCGGCAAGAGTATCCGTCCCGTGCCGCCGCGCGCCGGGCGCGGCGTCGAGCCGGCCGAGGCCCCTGCCGAAACAGAACAACAACCGGGCGGATTCGGTGGACGCGGTGCCCCTCCGAATGTCCTGAACGGCGAGCCCGGCGATCGGTACCGTTTCAACTGGAACACGCCGGTCGTTCTGTCGCCGCACAATCCGAGCATCGTCTGGTTCGGCGGCAACCGGTTGTTCAAGTCGTACAACCGCGGCGACACCTGGATGGCGAGCGCCGATCTGACGAAGCAGGTCGATCGCAACAAGGTGTCGCTGATGGGCGCCCCGGGCGATCGCACCCAGCTTTCGAAGAACGACGGCGTCACGTCGTACAGCACCATCATCTCGATCTCGGAATCGCCGGTCCTGCCCGGTGTGGTCTGGGCGGGAACCGACGATGGGCTGCTGCAGGTGAGCCGGGATGGCGGCACGACGTTCACGGAGGTCGGAAAGAACCTGCCTGGTCTGCCGCCGGATCATCAGTACTGGATCTCGCGCATCGACGCGTCACATTTCGACGCGGGCACGGCGTACGTGTCGGTGGACGGGCACCGGAACGACGACTTGAAACCGTACGTGTTCGTCACGCACAACTACGGCCAGTCGTTCGACACGATCCCTGGCAATCTGCCGTCGTACGGGAACGTCCAGGTGATTCGCGAGGATCCGAAGAACCGGAACCTGTTGTATGCCGGGACCGAGTTCGGGTTGTTCGTCTCGCTCGACGGCGGCAGGCAGTGGCAGAAATTCATGGGCAACTATCCGACGGTGCGCACCGACGACATCCTCGTCCACCCGCGTGACAACGACCTGATTGTCGCCACGCACGGCCGGAGCGTCTGGATAGCGGACGACATCACGCCGCTGCAGCAATGGACGGCGGAGCTGCAGTCGGAGGACGCGCACCTGTTCGACATCCGGCCGGCGATCGCGTACCTGAACGATCAGCAGCACGGACAGCACGTCGGCGGACAGAAGGTGTTCGTGGGCGAGAACGCGCCGCGCGGGGCGGCGATCCATTACTACCTCAAGGCGGCGCCTGCCGACGAAGTGCGGATCACAGTGGCCGACGCAACCGGCAAGGTGATTCGCATCCTGGAAGGCCCGACGAGCGTGGGCATCAACCGCGTGACGTGGAACCTTGCGCCGAACCCGCCGCCCGGCGATCAAGGACGCGGCGGGGGCGGACGCGGCGCGGCACCGCCATCCGTTGAGCCCGGCACGTATGTCGTCACGCTGACCGTCGGTGGAAAAACGTACATGAAACCGG
>QHWF01000282.1 GCA_003222455.1 Acidobacteriota bacterium | reverse complement strand
AACGGCATCCGCCTGGTACTCAGCAACACCTCGAAGCCGGGTCAGAACAATCCAACCCCGAACACCGGGTACTGGAACGCCGTTGATCCTCGCATCTTCGTGATTCCGCGCCGGGCCAATAACCTGTTCTTCAACGTGGCCACGCCGGCCGACTGGGTTCAGGAATACAACTGTCTCTATGGACCGGGCGGGTCCGCGGTTGGCTTTCACTTCGACCACAACCTCAGCTACGCGGAAATCCTCGACTTCATCAGCAACGAGCTCACGGCGGACCTGCTCCGCGGCGAGCTCGACCCGTGGATGTTCCATCAGACGAACCTCGCGGCGTACGATGGCACGCACACGCTGCTCGGCGATTTGCTGGATCTGACCTTTCAGAAGTACGGCAGCTACATGACGTTCCCGATCGTGAGCCCGTCGATCGACGCCGTAGGCGGCCACATGAAGGATCGCACGGCCATCCGCACCAGACCCGTGGACGCGACGATCCAGGCGAATGCCATCGTGTTCACCTCGCCCGTGGACGTGACCGTCCCGGTGACTGGTCTCAAGAACGGCGCTGAATTGTATGCCGGCCAGTGGATCTCCTGGGTGCCGCTCAGTGCGAACGTCTCTGCAACCATTCCGTTTGTGTCGGCGTTCTCGCCCGAGATCAGCGGCTCGTCTGACGGCGCAGGCATTCGCAGCGTGACGGTCACAACCTATCAGCCACGTGAGCTGCTGCTTGCGTTCGTCGGCGCTGGCGGCCCGTCCACGTCGGCCCAGTCCGCCACGGTTTCGGGAGCTGGACTCACCTGGACGCTGGTGCAGCGCGTCAACGCGCAGGCCGGCACCTCCGAAATCTGGGCAGCCACGGCGCCGGCGATGTTGACGAACGCCTCGGTGACGAGCACGCTGCTCCAGGGAGGCTATCACCAGTCGCTCACCGTCGTGCCGTTCGCTGGCTCGGGCGGTATCGGTGCATTCGCAGGCGCCAACGGGGCGAGCAGCGCGCCCACCGTGTCCCTGACCACGACCAGGCGCAACTCGAGGCTCTACGCGGTCGGCAGCGACCCGAAACACGCGGCGGCACGCACGCCGGGCACGAACCAGGTCATGGTCCACGAGTTCATCGACGCCGCCGTCAACGATACGTTCTGGGTCCAGCAGCTCTCGACGCCGGTGCCGAACGCGCCGACGACGGTGCGGCTGAACGACACGGCACCAACGAGGGATCCCTGGAATTTTGCGGCGGTCGAAGTCGTACCGGCGGCCACGGCGACAACCGTACCCTACGTCGTGAACATGACCCAGGCGTCGGCTTCGACGGCCATCAGCGCCGCCGGTCTCAATGTTGGAGTCGTGACCACCGAGTGGAGCTCGACCGTGCCAACAGGAACGGTGATCAGTCAGAGTCCTGCGGGCGGTGCGCCCGCGCTGTCGGAGACCGCCGTTAATCTCGTCGTCTCGGGCGGCGTTCCAGTCACGGTTCCCAATTACGTGGGCATGACGCAGTCGGCTGCGAGCGTGGCCATCACGAGTTCGGGCCTGCAAGTGGCAGCGACCACCACGTTCAGCTCCAGCCCGGCGGGTATCGTCATCAGCCAGTCTCCGGTGGGAGATACGAAGGTGATTGCCGGGTCGATCGTGTCGATCGTAGTCTCGTCCGGCCCGATGCCTGCATCCTTCTCGTCGGACTCGCGGACGGTGGCAGTCACGACGTCGGGGCCCGCGCTGCTGGTCGCCTTCGCGTCGGCTGACGGACCGAACGCGGCACAGACGCTGACCGTTTCGGGCGGCGGCCTGGCGTGGACGCGAGTGCAGCGTGCGAATGCGCAGCGCGGCACGGCGGAAATCTGGCGAGCCTTGGCCAACGGGCCGTTGACGAACCAGACGATCACCAGTGCCGAAGGCAGAACCGGATATCAGCAGTCGTTGACGGTCATGGCATTCACCGGCGGCACGGGCGTCGGCGCGTCGGTCATCGGCAGCGCGGCCACTGGCGCACCGAGCGTTTCACTTGTCACGACCAGGGCCAATTCGATGGTCTTCGGCGCCGGCAACGATACAACGGCTGCCTCGCCGCGAACGGTGGGCGACGGTCAGGTGATGGTTCACCAGTTCGCAGCGGGTGGCGACACCTTCTGGGTCCAGGGTCGAGATGGGTCCGTCCCGGCGGCTGGCACCACGGTGAGGGTGAACGACACCGCGCCGACGGCCGATCGCTGGAATCTCGCGGCGGTCGAGATTCTGTTCCAGTAACGTTCGAGATGAGGTCATGAACCTGGGTGTCGCATGAGCAGTCATGGAACCGTCATGTCGCTGAATGCCGAACGTGTTCAGGCCGTCGATCCGGGGTTCGACGAGCTCGTGGCCGCCGTGCGTGCGGTGCGGCCGCGGCTCGTCGATGCCTGGGAAGCGACGGCGGTCATCGAGTCGCTCGGGTATACCGACGCACGCGTGCAGCAGGAGTTCGGCTTCAGCGACACGCGGGCGGCGGGTGAATATCTCTATCCGATGTGCCGCGGTCCCGTCGGTCCCAGCGAACGCTGGGCGCCGACGGCCGAACCGGCCGTGGCCATCTTCACGCGAGCGGCGGCATCGACCCTGATCTACGCGGTGCCGTGGCTCTCCGTGTTCGTGGCACAGATTCTTCGGCCCGAGGCGATGCAGGCGCCGATGCGCGTGGCGCCTGCCCTCGCTCTCGCCCTCATGTTCAGTCTCATCGTGAGCGGCGGGTTCGTCCAGGCGATCGTCCGCCGCGGTGAGTTCTACATCGGCATGCGTCAGCCGGGAATGGCGCGACTCGTAGTGGAGGCGCTGCTGCGCTTCGGCATCGCGACGACGGTGGTCTTCGGTCTCGGTGGACTGTTCGTCGGCTGGTACTTCGAGCTCTTCGCGTGGCCGGCGCTGATTCTCGGCGCCGACGCGTTCGTCCTCATGTCGGTGTTATGGATGGTCTGCGGGATCTTCGCGATTCGCCAGCAGCACTGGCGAGTCGCGATCGCGCTCTTTGCGGGCTTTATAACGTTCGCCGGGCTCCGGTCGGCAGGCGGCGACGTGATCATGTCGCAATTGACGGCGGCGGTGACCGTCCTCGCCGCGGGGCTGCTGCAAGTGCGGTACGTCTTCGGTGGGGCTGGGAGCGCCGCCACGCTTCCGCGGCACATCAAGCTCCCCCGTTTGTCGGTGCTCGTCTACTGGACCGTGCCGTATTTCTGGTACGGCGTGCTCTATTTCGCATTCCTGTTCGCCGATCGACTGGCCGCTGGAACGGCGGCGGCCGCGGTGCCGAATGCACCGTTCAGCATTCCCGCCGCCTACAACCTCGGAATGGAACTGGCGCTGCTCACCTTGCTGGTGGCGGCAAGCGGCGTCGAGGTGGGCGGCGCCCTCTTTGGCCGCGGCTTCAGGGCCGAAGCGCTCCGGCCGTTCGTCCGCGACGGCGCAACGTTCGCAGCGGCGCTGCAACGTCATCACCGCCGCGCGATGGCGCTGACGCTCGGCACCTTCGTCGTGATCGCCGTTGCGATCGCAGCCCTGGCGCAGCGTGCGTTGCCTGAGATTCGCATGCCAGAGGCATGGTCCACGCTGATTGCCGGCGACCTCGGCTACGCCTGCCTGGCGCTCGGCTTGCTGAATGCGCTGGTCCTGCTCGAGATGCGTCGTGTCTGGGCGGTGGTGCACGAGCTGACGACGGCGCTCCTGATCAACCTCGCAGGCGGATACGTCCTGAGCCATGCGTTCGGCAGCTTCCATGCGGTCGACGGCCTGCTGCTCGGAGCCGGCTACTTTGTGGTCAGTTCCACGATTACGGTCCAGCAGACGCTGAAGCGATCCGATTATGCCTACGCACTGGGTTAACGCATGACGATGCTTGCAGCAGCGCTGACATCGGCGTGGGTGCTCTTCTGCCTGGTCTTCTTCGCCATCGGTGTGCCGATGGCGGCGCTCGGTCCGTTTGCCGACCGGCGCAGCCGCCTGCTGAACGTGGGTCCGACGCTGGCGTGTTCGTGGCTGACCATCGCGATCAGCGTGCCGCTGGCGGCGTCGGTGCACGGGTTCAACTGGGTGACGGCCCTCGTGATTGCCGGCATATGCCCGGTCGGGTTGTGGCTGGCGCGCCATCGGGGCACGTGCTCGATTGCGTTTCGTCACACGGTGCGCTCGCTCATTTTCCGGGCACTCACTCTGAGGGCGGTGCGACTGCCGCAGTTCACCGTTCGCGAATGGATCGTGCCGCTGGCGGGTTTGTCGGCGCTGTTGGCCTGGCCCTTCGTGACGGGACGATCAGATGTCCGGTTGCCGGTGCCGGCGGACTTCGACACGCTCTGGCGTACCAGGCAGATTCTCTCGGGCGCCGCAACCGTACTGGATCCACTGGCGTCGCTCGCGGCGGTGGTCACGCGCATCGCGGCGGCGAATCCGCTGCACGTCGCGGGCGCGATCAGACTCGCTCTCGTCGTGCTCACGGGATTGGCCGCCGGCATGCTGGTCGCGGAAGTGTGCGGCCGGCTCTGGACAATCCCGGCCGTGGCCGGCGCGATCCCGGTTGGCGTGTTCGTGCCGTGGGCGCCGGCCGCCACCTGGGCATTCACGTTTGCGATGCTGGTTGGTGTGACGTCGCTCTACATCTGGATTCGTGATTGCCGCCCGCGAGATGGCTGGTACGCGCTTGCGGCGTTCGTGCTCGCGGCCAGTCTGTTGCTCCCATTCATCGGCAACCTCGACATGCTGGTCAGGGTGAGCAGCACGGCTCAGTACCTCGAGCACTCTGCGGCTGCCGAGCAGGCGCTGCAGCTCGATCGATCGCCGGCGGACAGCGACTGGTTGCTCGTAGCGCCGCCGGAACAGCAGCTCGAAGTGGGGAAGGGACGGTTCTACGATCTGGCACGGTTCGTCTCGAGGTTCCGCGGCCGGACCGGCGATCCGAACTTCCGGTTCGATCTCGGTGTCGAGCGGATCTACGTGTTCATCGAAGAGCGGCCGGTCGATCCGGGGTTCGCGGCCGTTGGTGTCCGGTTCGTGGCCGCGCAGCCGGCCGCCTATCAGGTGCCGCGCGAACGGTTTCGGCTGGGCCAGCTCGCGCGCGAGATTTGCGACGATTACGCCCGCTCGCACGCGCGGACGGCAATCCGCTATGACGATGGAGAGTTGCGTGTCTATCAAATCGATCGGTGACGTCGGATGCGGGGCCATCATGCTGTCGGCATGCCTGATGGCGGCCGGCCCGATCCGGTCGAAGCCGGGCGCGTCGCCGGAGCGGATCGCGATCTACTACGGCTACCCGAGCCTGGTGAACGGCGGCAACGGGGATCTCGCTCGGGCCGTGTCCGTGTTCGCGGACTACGACGTCATCGTGCTCGGCGACGGCCTGGAGCTCGATACGTCCCTCGAAGAACATCAGTTCACCACCCGGATGATCCAGGCGCTTCAGGCGGCGCCGCGGCATCCGCTCGTGTATGGCTATATCGATCTCGGCAACACCCAGAAGCTGCCGCTCGACGCGATCACGGACCGTATCGAGCGATGGGCGCGGATGGGCGCGCGGGGCGTCTTCTTCGACGAGGCCGGCTACGATTTCGGGGTCACTCGTGAACGGCAGAACGCCGCCGTCGTCGCCGCCCATGCTCGCGGTCTCAGTGCGTGTCTGAACGCATTTCGCCCGACCGATGTGTTCGGTTCCGCGCGCACGCCGCTGAACGCGGTGGGCGGCGGCAACCCCACTGGGCTCCCGCCGGCCATCACCGGCGAGGACGCCTTCCTGCTGGAGTCGTTCGCCGTGCGCAACGGCGTGCCGGAGCCCGCCGACAGCCTCGGGGCGCGGACACGCGAGGCGCTCGAGGGCCGGTCGCGGTTCGGGACCCGGGTGTTCGCGGTCTCGACAAGCGACGAGCACACCGATCACGCGCGGCTGGCGGAGTTTGGCTGGTGGACCGCGTCGGTGTTCGCGCTCGACGCATATGGATGGGGAATGCCGGCATTCAGCGCGGTCACCAGCCGGTTGCCATGGCTGCCGAGGCCGGGCGAAGAAGCATCCCTGGCCCGCGCGGACCGCATCGGCGACGTCACCCGGCGGGACGGACGCTGGCAGAGAACAACGACGATTGGAACGATTGTAGTCGACACGACGACCCATCGCGGAGCGCTCGAGAAGCGCTGAGGAGGCACCCTTATGTTGAAGCCACTGAAAGTATTGACGTCGCGAGCGACTCGCCGCGCGCCACCGAGCGGATCACCAGTGACGCGCTCGTCGGGCTGCTTCGGCCAACCGACATCAGCTCCATCATGACGCCAATCGCGTTGACGGTCGCGGAGATCATGGCCGCGCCGGGCGACGAGGTGACGGCCGGCCAGTCCATCGCGCGCATCGACCGGACCGATGCCGAGCGCGAGCTCGCGCACTTGACCCTGGAGATCGAGCGCGCCACACAGGACGTGGCCGAGCGCGAACGGGTCATCGCGTGGACGGAGCACAACAATAAACTGCTGGTCACCGAGACGGCGCAGGCAGGCGCCGATCTCGCCCTGGCCGAGCGCGAGACGCAGCAGGTGCCGGTGCGACAGATGAGGGATTCTCCAGAGCGCGCGCAAGTGGCGTACGAGAAGGCCATCATGAAGGAGCGCCGCGCCGAACAGCTCGCCGCCAGCGGACTGATGGCGAAGCAGGAGGTGGATGACGCGAAGTTCGAGGTCCGGATGGCGTCGGATGATCTGGCGAACGCGCGCCGCGCCGCCGAAGCAGCCACCCGCGTGCACGCCGCCGAAGAGACGCAGGCTCGCGCGCGGCACGACCTGTCGCTCGCCGA
Source organism: Acidobacteriota bacterium (assembly GCA_003222455.1). Taxonomy (GTDB): domain Bacteria; phylum Acidobacteriota; class Vicinamibacteria; order Vicinamibacterales; family CAVVIG01; genus QHWF01. The sequence goes on along the minus strand of QHWF01000282.1, from coordinate 2,503 downwards.
TCAACAACGCCAGCTCGCCGAGCAGCAGGCGCAGCTGCGGCAGGCCCGGATCCGTCTGGAGGAGACGAAGCTGCGCTCCGAGACCATCCGTGGTGCCGTCGCCGACGCCTTCGTGCGGGCGCCGCGCGCCGGCGCGATTGTCGACTTGCCGGTGCACTCGGGCGATCGCCTGCCGGCCGGCGCGCTGGTGGCGAAAATCGCGCCGCTCGACCCGGTGGCCGTCGACGTCGACGTCTCTCCGCTCGTGGTCAACATGCTCCGCGTGAACGGTCTGGCCAGCGTGGACGTCCCCGCGGTCAAGCTGGTCAACGCGGAAGGGCGCATCCGGTCCATTGCACCGCTGCCCGGCGACGACGGGAAGTATTCCGTGCAGGTGACGATCGCGAATCCGACACGCTCCCGGCTCGCGGGACAGAGTGCGAACGTGAAGCTGATTATCGAACGGCCAGTGACTCGATGACGATACCAGGCGGAAAACGTCTCTCGGTCCTGCTGACGACCGAAGGGACATACCCTTACCACCGAGGCGGCGTGAGCACGTGGTGTCACGCGCTCACGAGCCAGTTGAGCGAGGTCGATTTCACGATTCTCGCCGTCGCGATGCACCCGTATCTCGAGCGCGGTTACGATCTGACGCCCAACGTCAAGGACGTCATCACCGTACCGCTGTGGGGGACCGAAGATCCCGCCGAGTACGGCTGGTACGAGTCGGCCGCCGACTTCCTCCGAACACGCTGGCAGACATCGAGCGCGGTCGTCGGCCGGCGCTTCGTCCCCATCTACGAGCGGTTCCTGCGTGAAGCGATGGCGCCGCGATCGCAGCCGATGGCGATGGCCGAGACGATCGTCCGCATCCGAATTCGACTACCACCGCACGATGACGGATGCTGCCGTCTGGGACACGTTTGCGCGCGAGGTGACCGACGCCTGGACGCGCGCCGATCCCGACCACCCGCCGGCGTCGCTCGGCGAGGTCGCCGAGGCATGGCGACTGCTGATGCATCTGCTCACGGTGCTGGCGGCGCCGATACCGGAGACCGATCTCACACATTCAGCGGCGGCCGCCTTCTGCGGGCTGCCGTGCGTGATCGCGAAAATTCGATGGGGCCGTCCGTACCTGCTCACCGAACATGGCGCGTATCTGCGCGAGCAGTATCTGAATCTGGGGCGATCGATTCGATCGGCGTTCGTCCGGTGGTTTTTGCTGCGCGTGATTGCCGCGATCGTCGACGTGAACTACGCGTGTGCGGATCAGTTGACGCCCGTCTGCAAGTACAACACGCGGTGGGAGCGCTGGAGGGGGGTCGAGGAGGATCGTATCCGGGTCATCTACAATGGCGTCGACCCGGCGCGCTTTTCTCCGGCCGTTGAAGGGACGCCGCGTTCCGAGCGGCCGCTGGTCGTCAATCTCGGACTGATCTTTCCGCTCAAGGGCCAGCTCGATCTGATTGAGGCGGCGGCCCAGGTGAAGCAGTCGATCCCCGATGTCGAGTTCCGATTCTACGGATCGCCGAGCGACGCCAAGTACTATGCCGAGTGCCAGGCGAGCGTGAAGAAGCTCGGCCTCGAGCACACCGTGGTATTCGCCGGATCGACGAAAGAACCGTGGGAGGTGTACCGCCGTGCCGATGTCGTGGCGATGGCGAGCATTTCCGAGGGGTTTCCTTACGCGCTCATCGAGGCCATGCTCTCTGGCAGCGCGATTGTCGCCACCGACGTCGGTGGTGTCCGCGAGGCGCTCGCGACGGCCGGTCTGCTCGTGAACCCGTGCGATCCGTCAGCGATGGCGAAGGCGGTCATCGCGATGCTGTCATCGCCCGCCGAGCGGCGGAGGGTCGGCGCCATGGCCCGCTCGCGCGCGCTGCAACACTTTACCGACGACAAGTTCGTCAATCAGTACCGGGAGAGCTATCAGCAGTTCAGCACCATCGTGCATCGCCCGCTTCGGCCGGTGGTGCGGCCGTTTCCGGCCCGGGTGGCCGTTCGTGCCTAGAGCCCACGAAGTGCACCGCCAAAAATGCAACCACGAAGTCACGAAGACACGAAGCCACACGAAGAATGTACCTGATGGTTTTCTTCGTGGTTTCGTGTCTTCGTGGCCAAGAATGTAGCAACCACAAAAAATGCTGAGGTTTGTGTGCTCAGTTTTCTTTGCGGCCTTCGCGGCCTCTGCGTTCCAGGGTGCCTTCAGGCGTCGTTTACTGGACGGGTGAAGGGCAGGCCGTCACCGCCGCGTCCAGGTCCAGTCCCTTCTTCAGCGCGTTGAACTTCAACGCCACGGCTTTGTCGCAGAACTGGGCTGGCGTCAGGCTGTATTCGACCTCGAACACCGCCTTGCCGGCCTGCGTGAACGGCGCGAGCAGGTTGCACTCGTTGTACTCGAAGCACTGTTCGTTGATCGCCCAGTCGAAGCTCGTGACCAGCTGTGAGACCTGGTCGAGGTCGTTCTTGAGCCCGATGGACAGCCCCCGGGCGTGCGCCTGCGCCGCCAGCCACTTGTTGT
>QHWF01000281.1 GCA_003222455.1 Acidobacteriota bacterium | reverse complement strand
TCGACCACCGTACGGAACAGCCGCCCTTCGCTGGCATGCGCGCGGATGTGTGGATTGGCAACTTGCCGCGGATCGATCACGCTGCCGACGACGAGCCCGGCCACGCCGAGGCCATCCTGTCCGATGTCTCGCACGAACGAGGCGATCGCACGCGTCGCGCACCGACGGATGATCCTGATGCGCCGGTCGATCTCGCGTGCATCGTCCTGCTCCTTGCCGAAGCCGTCATGGTACGGCTGCCGGGTCTCGGCAACCTCGGGATCGCTGAGCTCCACCACCCGCCGCGCCAGCGCGACCGGCGCCTGCCGCGACCCGGTGAGCACGACAGCAATGGCGTAGCCCGACTTGATGCGGAATCCCAGGCCCGTCATCGCATGAGCTCGTTCACTTCATCGTACGACAGCGTCCGGTCGGCGAAGCCAAACGTCCCCGAGGTCTTGAGCTCCTTCGCGATGTCGCGGACCAGCGCCAGCGAGGCGCGCATCGGCCCGGATCCGACGCTGACGCGCGCGACGCCAAACGCCTCCAGCTCGGAAATCGGCGGCGTGCCTTTGACGGCGAGAATGTTGATCGGCCCGCCGATGCCCTGAACGAGCGCCGCAATCGTATCGCGATCGCGCACACCCGGGACGAACACGCAATCGGCGCCCGCGGCGAGAAACGCCTTGCCGCGATCGATCGCGACGGCGAGACGCGATTCGGGCCGGCCCAGCGCGCGGAGAAACACGTCGGTGCGTGCGTTGATGACGACGCGGACGCCCGACTTGGCGGCGGCCTTCGCAATCACCAGAATCTTTTCGGTCTGCAGCGGGATCGGCTCGAGCTCGTGGCCGCCCGGCACGCAGTCCTCGATATTGATCCCCACCGCGCCGGCGGCGATGACTCGCAGCACGACGTCGGCGGCGTCGCCGGGCGCCGTCGCGTACGCATGCTCGATATCGGCGGTCACCGGAATCCGCACCGCCCGGGCGATCCGTGCGATCGCTTCGATCATCTCGTGCGTCGGCACGACGCCGCCATCGGGATACCCGAGCGCCGCCGCAACGCCGGCGCTCGTCGTCGCGATGGCGGAAAACCCTTCGGCGGCGAACACCCGGGCACTCGCCGCATCCCAGGCATTTGGCAAAACGAGAATCCGAGGACCCTTGTGCAGGGCCCGCAGGCGCTCGGCTTTTTCCAGCATGGCGCCAAGTATATTGGAACTGACGCCCTGGAGTGCTGGGAACTGACGCTGGGTGCTTTCGAACTGACGCCGCAGGGTGCTTTTGGAACTGACGCCGCACGGTGCTTTTGAGCCGCGACAGCGCCAAGCACCTTGCCGCGATAGCGCGGGAGCACTCTGCGGCACCGAGCACCGTGCAGCGAAAGCCGCCCAGCACGGTGCGGCGAAGTCGCCCGGGCGCGGTGCAGCGAAGGCCGCCCCAGCCCGATGCAGCGAAGGCCACCCAGCACGGTGCAGCGAAGTCTCCCGGGGCCCGGTGGAGCGAAGTCGCCCGGGCCCGGTGGAGCGAAAGCCGCCCAGCACGGTGCGGCGAACTCGGCGTTTCACACATTGTTAACAACTCGCCTCGACTTCTCGTCGTCTGATCAGGACAACTGGTTGAATGGCGCATGCGCTCGAGCTCGCCTGCGGACACCGCCCGTTGACGTATCCAGGCTCCTCTCGCACGGCGGACCCGACACGGGCGATCCCGGATCTCGCGGCGACGGTGCGCGCGGTCGTGTCGGGCGACCAGGCCGCGTTCGCTCGCCTGTACGCCGATTACGTGCGGATGATTCACGCCATCCTCCTCGGCCGCGTGCCCCACCGCGATGTGGACGACCTCGTGCAGGAAGTCTTCATCACGGCCTACACGCGTATCAGGGAATTGCGCAACGCCGCGGCCTTCGGCGGATGGCTCGCGACGATTGCACGCAATCGCGCGACCGACTACCGCCGGCAGGCTCGCGAGCCGGTGGAATTGCCCGCGGAGCTGCCCGGCGGCGACGCGATCGAATCGGAAACGCTCGCCGTGCTCGATATCGTGCGAAAGCTGCCGGACGCCTATCGCGAGACTCTGCTGATGCGTCTGGTCGAAGGCATGACGGGAGACGAGATCGCCGCGCGAACGGGTCTCACGCCCGGATCGGTCCGCGTGAACCTGCATCGCGGAATGAAGATGCTGCGAGAGCAGCTCGGTGTGGAACCCGCGCAGCCATGAACGACGATTACCTGTGGAACCGATCGGGGCCTCCCGATCCCGACATTCACCGTCTCGAGCAACTGCTGGGCCGGCTGCGGTCCGTGCCGCCACTTCCACACCTCCCCGAAGCGGACGCGGAGCGCCCTCGCCGCCGGGGGTACGGAGTGCTGCTCGCCACCGCGGCCATCGTCCTGGTGGTCGCCGGTACCTGCCGCACGATGCGCGCGCCGGCGGCGTGGGAAGTCGCCAGCGTGGCCGGCCAGCCGCGAATCGGGTCGGCGACGCTGGCCCGCCGCGGACGCATCGCCGTCGGCGAGACGCTCGTCACCGACAGCGCATCCCAGGCGCGCATCAACGTCAGCACGATCGGCGAGGTCACGGTCGATCCCGATACGCGCGTGCGCCTCGTGGCGACGCGTCAGGGACATCATCAACTGGCCCTGGAGCGCGGGACGCTCCACGCGGTCATCACCGCGCCGCCGGGCCAGTTCATCGTCAGCACTCGATCGGCGACGGCAACCGATCTCGGGTGCGCGTACACGCTCCACGTCGACGAGGACGGCACGGGCCTGTTGAGCGTCACCGCCGGCTGGGTCGCGCTGACCTTCAACGGCCGCGAATCGCTCGTGCCCGCAGGCGCCTCCAGCCGGACGCATCCGACGCTCGGGCCGGGGACGCCGTGGTACGCAGATGCGGATGAACAGTTTCAAGACGCCGTGTACGAGCTGGATTTCGGCAGCGATGCGGCACGCCGTGCCGGCGCTCTCCACACCGTGCTCGAACGCGCCGAGGCGGGACATGCCGTCACGCTGTGGCATCTGATCAGGCGGGTGGACGCCGCCGATCGCGACGCGCTCGTCGACGCGCTGGCGGATCAGGTGGCGATGCCGGCCGGCGTCACGCGCGAGGCGGTCCTGAAGCTCGACGCCGCGGCGCTGGACCAATGGTGGAACGCCCTCGGACTCGGCGAAGCCGGCTGGTGGCGCAAGTTTGCGGCGCCGATGCCCGGTCCGCAACAGTGAAACGCCTCAATCCAGGCACATACGAATCTGTCAATGCTGCCGGGCAACCACGGCTTCGAGAACGCGCCCTCAGAGTGCCGCGGCACCGCGACGCGATATCGTAATGGCAATGCGGCTGCTCCTCATCGGTGGCTCTGGCTTCATCGGGCCACACGTCGCGGCAGCGCTCGTCCGCAGCGGTCACCTTGTCACGGTCTTTCATCGAGGCCGGACGCACGGATCCGCTCGTCCGCTTCCGTCAGGGATTCACGAGATCCTTGGGGATCGGCGCCGCCTCAGTGAATCGGCCACGACGTTGCGCACGCTTGCGCCACACGTGGTGGTCGATCTCGTCCTGAGCTCGGGCCGGCAGGCGCACGAGTTGATGACGGTGTTTCGTGGCGCCGCCTCACGCATCGTCGCATTGAGCAGTTGCGACGTGTATCGCGCCTGCGGCGTGCTGCACGGTTCAGAGCCCGGATCACTCGAGCCCGTTCCGCTCACCGAGTCCTCGCCCCTTCGCACCGGGCTGCAGACGTATCCACCCGAGCGCATCCGCATGCTGCAGCAGGTGTTCGGGTGGCTCGACGACGAATACGACAAGATTCCGGTCGAACGGGAAGTTCTCGGCGATGCGGATCTACCCGGGACGGTGTTGCGCCTGCCGATGGTCTACGGACCGGGCGATCCATTGCATCGCTTCTTCCCAATGCTGAAGCGCATGGACGACCGGCGGCCCGCCATCCTGTTCGAAGAGAAACATGCGGCGTGGCGTTCGCCGCGCGGCTATGTCGAGAATGTCGCCGCGGCCATCGCCCTGGCGGCGACTTCAGAGCATGCGGCCGGTCACATCTACAACGTCGGCGAGGCGGAAAGTCTTCCGGAGCTGGAATGGGCCCGGCTCCTTGCGACAGCCACCGGGTGGACGGGTGACCTCGTGACGCTCCCAGCCGATCGAACACCCGCGCATCTTCGCGCGCCCGGCAATCTGGATCAGCACTGGACGACCGACACCAGGCGGATCCGCCAGGAACTTGCATACACAGAGCCGATCGATCGCGACGAAGCCATCCGGCGAACGATCGACTGGGAGCGGGCACACCCACCGCCGATCGATCCGGGCGCGTTCGATTACGGGGCCGAGGACGCGGCATTCAGGTGACTGTCCGGCTGAAGCCGGACACTACCGATGCATGCGTCTCGCAATCCAATCCCGCAATCCCGCGGTTGACCAAATCAATCACGAGATCCCAGATCACCAGACTCGTTATCCGAGTGCCCGGTCCGCGTCCGCCTTGATTGCCGTCCACTCTTTGAGCAGATCGTTGTAGCGCTCGTACGCGCTGGCGCCGACTTTCTGGTCCGCCTGCCCGATCTCGCGCGCCACGTTCGACAGCTGATCGATGAACATCTGATCCTCATACGGCCCGGTCTTCGTCACGAGACGGTCGATGACGGCCTGCAGCTTCACCTGATCGCCTGTGCGGGCTTCCATCGCCTGTCGAACCCGTTGCGCGAGCTGACGCGCGTCGCCAAGGGTGTCCCGGATCTTCAGCGCGAACCGCGCCTGCTCGGCGAGGTCCGCCACGGTGAGACCCGCCTTCGCCACGCGCGGATCGATCTTCACGGTGAACGGCTCGGTCCTGACAATCCCGTTGGCCGTGAGCCGCGCGCGATAGGTTCCGGGCGCCACGAGCGGACCGTTGCCGCCGAACCCGCCGCCGCCTTCCCCCTCGGCGACGGCCGCCGCCCCGCCCGGGGTCCCCAGCGCGGCCGCCGCGCTGAGGGCCCGGCCCGGATAGCGCAGATCCCAGACGAAGCGGTTCATCCCGATCTTCGCCGGCAGTATCGACGGCAGCGCGGCACCGCGGCGGCCGCCTCCGCCACGCCCGGCCTGCGATCCGCCGCCGCCCGTCTCGTTCGTGTAGCTGCGAATCACCTTTCCGGCGGCATCGAGGACGTCGAGCTTCACTTCACCGGATGCGGCGGCCAGGTAATAGTCGATGCGCGCGCCCACGGGCGGGTATTCGGGCCGGTCCGGCCGGCCGGACATCGCCGCATAGTGCGTGCGGTAGGCCGGCGCCGGAGTAAACAGAAAGACAGTGGCGTTCGGTTCGAACGGTTTGATGATCGCGCGCGCCGGCGCAGCAGCAACCCGCGGTTTGACCGCCGGCGGCAGGGGAGCTTCGGCCTGTTGCCGCGACGCGCGGACGATGTCACGGGCAGGCGTGCCGCCTCCGCGCTCCGCGCTCCGGCGAGCCTCGCCGAAGCGAAGCGAAGGCGGGAAGGCCTGCGCAACAGCCGCCTGATTCGGTGAGTCGCTGGTGCGCGGCCGCGTCGATTTCATCACGCCTGCGGCAATCTGCCGCAGCGGCGCCACATCGTCCATGATCCAGAACGATCGGCCCATCGTCGACGCGAGCAGGTCGCCGTGGTGAACCTTGAAATCGGTGACCGGCGTGGGCGGGAGGTTCTGCTGCAGCGACTGCCAGTGCTTCCCCTGATCGAACGACACGTAGGCGCCTTCGAGCGTCCCTGCGTACAGCAGCCCTTCCTGCTCCGGGTCCTCGCGGACCACGTGCATCGGCTGATTGTCGGGAATGCCGTTCGTACCGGTCGTGAGCAGCGTCCAGTGCTCGCCATAATCGTTCGTCATGTACAGATACGGCTTGAAATCGTTCAGATACATGCGGTAGACCGAGACATACGCGGAGCCCCGGCGATGGGGTGAGTCTTCGATGGTGTGGACGCGGCCGCCCGGCGGCAGATCGTTCGGCGTGACGTTCTTCCACGTTTTTCCGTTGTCTTTCGTCACCCACACCGGGCCATCGTTCGACCCGGTCCAGAACACGTTGGGATCGAGACGCGACGAGCGCATCGCATACAGCGCGGCATACACCTCTTCGCCCGTCATGTCGCGCGTCACCGGTTCACCGGACGTCACCTGTCCGTCCGGGGTGTTCGCCGTCACGTCCGGACTGAACCGTGTCCAGTGCATGCCGCCGTCAATGGTTTTGTGCACGTACTGGGATCCGTGGTAGACGATCTTCGGGTTGTGCGCGTCGATCTCGATCGGCGCCTGGCGCACGAACCGATATCGCATGTCCTTCGGGTTCTTGCCGTAGCGCTGCTGCGGATAGATCCAGTAGTGCTGTTCCTGCCCGGTTTCGACGTTATAGCGGCCGAACTCCCCCTTGCAGTCGCCATAGATGATCCGGCCGTCGGGCGTCGGCCGAATCTGGCCGCTCTCGCAACCTGA
>QHWF01000964.1 GCA_003222455.1 Acidobacteriota bacterium | reverse complement strand
CAATACCGACAACACGCCCGCTGACAACCCGATTACCGACGAAGGCGCAACGCTCGGCCGCGTGCTGTTCTACGACACGCGGCTGTCGGCGAACAAGACGAAGTCGTGTGCTTCCTGCCACGTGCAGGCGAACGCATTTTCCGATCCGAAGCCCTTCAGCAGCGGGTTCCAAGGCGCGATGACCGACCGCCGCGCGATGCCGCTCGTGAACCTCCGCTACTACCACCGCGCGCGATTCTTCTGGGACGAACGCGCCGGCAACCTCGAGGAGATGGTGCTGCTGCCGATCGAAAGTCGCATCGAGATGGGGCAGCATCTCGACACGCTTGTCCGGCTGCTCTCCCGCGACACGGTGTACCCGAGCCTCTTCGAGCGCGCTTTCGGCACGGATGAGATCACCGTGAAGCGCATCGGCCGGGCGCTCGCACAGTTCGTCCGCTCGATGGTGTCGTATCAGTCGCGCTACGACGAGGGCCGCGCCCTCGCTGCCTCACCGCGCGAGGATTTCGAGAATTTCACGCGACAGGAGAACCGCGGCAAGGCGCTCTTCATGCGCAACTGCGCGAGCTGCCACATGAAGCAGGGCAATGAGCACTTCTTCGTCCCGACGCCGGCCAACACGGGGTTGCGCGGGGACAGTCCCTGGGCTGACGGCGGCGTTGGCGACGTGACGCTGCGCGTCGCGGACCTCGGATCGTTCAAGTCGCCGTCACTCCGCAACGTCGAGGTGACCGCCCCGTACGGTCACGACGGCCGTTTCGCCACCCTCGACGCGCTGATCGATCACTACAGCGAGAACGCGATCTCGGACCCGAATCTGGGTTATGTCGTTCCCGTGGGGCCGCTGAAGTTCACCGCGTCCGAAAAGGCGGCGCTGGTGGCGTTCCTGAAGACGCTCACCGATCGGAAGTTCCTGAACGATCCAAAGTTCTCGAACCCGTTCGCAGAGTAGGAGGAAGCATGCAGCGTCTTTTCTGGACGGCACTGGTCATCGGGGTCGTCGCGGCGGACGCCGGCTCTGCGCGTCCGCCCGGGGAAGCGTCACAGCCTGAACGGCTCGCCCGTTTCAACCCGGCGCGGGTCGTCGACCGCATCATGTCCTTCGACCGCGACGCCGACGGCCGGATTACGAAGGACGAACTGCCCGAGCGCATGCAGGGGCTGGTGGCTCGCTTTGACCGGAATGGTGATGGCGTCCTGTCCGCGGACGAAGTTCGGACGTCCGTGAACGCACGCATCACAGTCCCAGGCCGCGTCATCACGTCGGGCGCAGGTGCCGATGAAGGGCTGCCGGGCGTCATCAGCCCGCGGAGCGCAACATCAACGACCCCGCCAACGTGGACGTCTACACCAGGATGCGTCAGCTGCTCGACGATGAGGAGTACACGAACTTCGAGGCGGCAGCCCGCCGGCTCACCTTCCGGCGAGGGGTCGTCGGTGGCATTGTCGGCGGGATCGTTCGTGGTCGTTAGAAGACAAACGTTCGACCAGAAACGCGAGGTGTGCCGCCACCGGTAGACACCCCAGGAATGGCCATTCCTCTCAGGAATAACGCTCATCACGCTTGACGGCCCCGAGGCGCTTCGTCACGATCGCCCGCCATGAGTGTACCTCCGAAGATTCAGTGCGACCTTGCGGTGAAGCCGGGTATCCTCTGCCAGGTAGACCCCGCCCATTCCGCCCACGCCTGAGGGAGCTGACGATGAGACTGATGAAACATCGGGTCATGCCGAACCAACCGAGCTCGAGCGTCGCCCTGGCCGCGGTGCTTGCTGTCGTGCCGTTCTACCTGGGGCTCAACGCCGGCGCGCAAAGCGGATCCGCCGAGCGCTGGGTTGGCACCTGGACGACGGCTGAAGTCGGACGTCCACAGAATCCGATACCTCCGGCGGGCCCTGCCCTTCGGCCGTTCATGGTCAATACGCGCTGTCCGGCGCCGGCCGTACCGCCCGCTCCGCCCGTACATCCACTTCACGAATCAAACCCTGCGGCAGATCGTGCACACCACCATCGGCGGATCGAAAGCGCGCGTCGTCCTCACCAATGCGTACGGCACCGCGCCGGTGACGATCGGCGGCGCGCACATCGCGCTGCGCGATCAGCAGGGCGCCATTCAGACGGCGTCGGGCCGCGCGCTCACCTTCAGCGGCAAATCGACGATCACGATTCCTGCGAACGCGGTGATCGTCAGCGACCCCGTGAGCGTGACGGTGCCGCCGATGACGGATCTCGCGATCGACCTGTATCTGCCCGGGACGACGAATGCGCCGGCGACGCTCACGATGCACGGCGCCGCGTTCCAGACGAGCTACATTTCGGAAACCGGCAATCACGTCGGGAAGGCGACTCTCCCGCAGGTGAGCACGACGCGGAGCTGGTTCCTGCTCTCGCGGGTCGACGTGGTCGCGCCGGATGCGACGGGTGCGATCGTGGCGTTCGGCGATTCGATCACCGATGGCGCCGCGTCGACGCCGGACACCAACAATCGCTGGCCGGATCACCTCGCGCGGCGTCTGCTCGCGCAGGGGAGCAAGATGGCGGTCCTGAACGCCGGCATTGGCGGCAATCGTGTGTTGAGCGAAGCGACGGTGCCTCCGGGCATCGATGTTCGGGCCGTGGGCGCCGGCATCAATGCACTCGCCCGCTTCGAGCGCCACGTCCTGTCGCAGGCCGGTGTGACGCACGTCATCGTTCTCGAGGGCATCAACGACATCGGCAACGCGCGCGAGAACCCGACGCCGACCGCTGAAGACCTCATCGCGGGGCACAGGCAGCTCATCGAACAGGCGCACGCCCGCGGGCTCAAGATATTCGGCGCGACGTTGACGCCCTTCTGGGGTGCCGCATACTACACACAGGTCGGCGAAGCCAAGCGCCAGGCCCTCAACGAATGGATTCGGACCGGCAAGGCCTACGACGGCGTGATCGACTTCGACAAGGCGACGCGGGACCCGAACGATCCGAAGAAGCTCCTCGAGACGTACGACTCCTGCGACTACCTCCATCCGAGCGACGCCGGGTACAAGGCCATGGGAGACGCGATCGACCTCTCATTGTTCAAAGCCGGCGCCTCTTCGACGTCATCGAGATAGCGAAGGATGCCGATGACGCGAACTGTCCATGCCGTGGCTGGTGACGATCGTCCACACTCCATAGCGTTGACAACGTGAACGTTTGCCATGACGAAAGGGTTTGCGCGGTGTCCGGAGGCGTGGCGAATCGCCGGGAACCTACGCGACGACGCAGACGGTGCGTGACTGTCCTAATCAGGACACAGAAGCAGAGTCCGGCAGCAGCCGTTTTATCAGCACGTCCAGACTCGGATTGTCGGTAAAGGCGAACCGGCTCTTGTCAAGCGTGTGGAGAAATCTTCATTCCGCTGCTCGCACAAGGTAACCACGGTTCGTTTCGATGCCTGCCGACACCGAACGTCGTAGCTCGTAGTGCGTCGCATGCGCAACACGCGTGACGACAACGCCAATTGCCGTTCAGAAACTTGACGATAGGGGCGACGAATCGCAAATCCTCGGGAACGCGCCATTGAGCGGTCCACAGAAGTCCACCGACGAGCACACCAATTAGTGCTGCTCCGGGCACCAAGCCGCCAACGAGCAGTCGCTTCCCCATGAGCGCTCCGACACCTATCTTTGAGTGTAATCGAAACCTTGGCGGCTCCGGCATTTTGGGCGGTTTGTTCGGTGTCGGCGGTGGAGAAATCTTCATTCCGCTGCTCGCCTGCCTGTTCGGCTTTTCGCAGCATCAGGCGCAGGGCACGTCGCTCGCCTGCTGTTGCGCGACCTGCTGAAACCATCACACTTCTTAGAAACGTTCGGGCGTTTCTGCGTCTACGGATTTTGCGGGAGCGCGAGCTAAAATGGTTCCGATGCGTTCCGTGACGATTCTGTTGGCGTTCGCGGTCGCCGGATGCAGCAGTGCACCAACTGGACCGTCTCGGACTGGTCCCACCGCCGTGAACTTATTATGTCTGTCCGTTCAAGTCAACCTGCAATGCACAT
>QHWF01000965.1 GCA_003222455.1 Acidobacteriota bacterium | reverse complement strand
GCATCGCCGTGGCCGTGGCGCTGCTCGTGGTCTGCGAGCTCAAGGCCGCGCGGCGTTACCCCGTGACGGCAAACGCCCTCGACGCCGCGGCGATTGCCATCCTGTTCGCGACCTTTTACGCGGCCCACGCGTTATGGCAGCTGATTCCGGCCATCGCGACGTTCATGCTGCTCGCCGTGGTGACGGCGCTCGCGGTGTTGCTGTCGATCCGGCGCGGGTCGATGTTCATCGCCGTGCTCGGCTTGCTCGGCGGCTTTGCCACACCCGCGCTGCTGTCGACCGGGGAGAACAGACCGATTCCGCTCTTTGCGTATCTGATGCTCCTCAACATCGGTCTCGCCTGGGTGGCGTACCGCCAGGTGTGGCCGGTGCTGACGTGGCTCACGTTGATCCTGACCACGCTGTACCAGTGGGGCTGGGTGATGCAGTTTCTCCGTGCGAGCGGCGTGTCGCTGGCGATGGGTGTGTTCCTGATCTTTCCAATCGCCGCCGTTGCCGGACTGCTGCTGGCGCCGCCGCGCGCGGGCACGCCGCAGTCGGCAGCGGATCGCAGCTTCGAACGCACGGCCGCACTCTCCGCTGCCCTTCCATTGTTGTTTCTATCTCGCCGCCGTGCCGGCGTATGGCGCGAATGCACCGCTGCTCTTCGGATTTCTCCTCCTGCTCGATGCCGGGTTGTTCGTCGTCGCTGTGGCCCGCGGCCAGGAACTGCTGCACGCCGCCGGCGCTCAGGCGACGCTCCTCGTGATGGCAGTGTGGCTGGGCACGTCGTATGCCGCCCCGGCGAGATTCAGCGTGATCGGTTTTACAGCGGCGTTCGTGGTCCTCTACCTGTCAGCACCGGCGATTGCGGATCGGTTCCGGCGCAGGTTCGACGGCGTCGCGGCGCAGGCACGTTACGTGGCGCCCCTGCTCCTTTTCGTCTTCACGGTCCTGGCCCGCATCGAGCCTGCGTTCGAAACGCCGCAGGCACTGTTCGGCGTGCTGCTCGGGCTCGTGGTCGTGATCGCCTGGAGGGCGCTCGCGACGCGTGACGGTGCCTTGTACTACATTGCCTCGTTTTTTGCGGTGGCCGCGCAAGCCTCATGGTCGGTCACGCATCTGACCAGCGACACGCTCGGTATCGGTGTGCTGGTGTACGCAACGTTCGGTGTCGTCGCGATCGCGACGCCGCTCGTCGCGCGCTGGTATGACCGGGCGCTCCAGCCAGAGTGGGGCGGCGGAACGGTCCTCCTCGTCAGTCTCGGCCTCCTGCTGTTCCTGTCGCTCGGACCGGTCACGCCCGCCGCGTTGTGGGCCATGGCGCTGCTGCTGGC
>QHWF01000280.1 GCA_003222455.1 Acidobacteriota bacterium | reverse complement strand
GCCGTACAGTTTGGCAAAGATGATCAGGTTTTCCTCGACGCTCAGCTCGAGATCGCTGGTCATCGCCTGAGGAATGACGCCGATCGATTTCCGGACCCCGTCCGACTGCTTGACGACATCGAAGCCGTTGACGAGCGCGCTGCCCGAGGTCGGCACGAGCAGCGTCGTCAACACCCGGATCAACGTGGACTTGCCGGCGCCATTCGGGCCGAGCAGGCCGAAGATTTCTCCTTCGGCGACGGCAAACGTGATCCCCTTCACCGCCGTGAAGTCGCCGAAGCGTTTGACGACGTCCCGGACTTCGATGGCGTTCATGTTCGTCGGTCCCCCGTGAGCGCGAACCTGACGATCAACGCAGAGGCCGCAAAGGACGCAAAGAAGACACTGTGTTTCTCAGCGGCCTTCGCGCTTGCCAAGCCGAAGCTCGCTGAATCGCTGGCGAGCGAAGGTTGGGCCTGTGCGTTCTCCGGCGTTGGTTACTCAGACACGCTCCCAGTGAGGCTTGCGACGCCGAGCGGCAGCATCACGTACGCCGTCATCCCGACGGCGAGCCGGCGATCCCTGTTGTCCACACGCAACCGGATCTCGAACGTCTTGATGTCGCGCTTCGTGCGGCTGACGTCGCGCTGCGTGGCGAAGCCGGCGTCAGCGCCGCGGTAGAACACCGTGCCGTCCCGCTCCACGCCCGAAGGCAGTCGCACGGTCAGGTGGTCGCCGATGCGCACCCGATCGATGTAGGTCTCCTCGACATCGATCCGCACCCACAGATCGTCCGGGTTGATCAGCGTCACCACCGGCTGGCCCGGATTCACCACCTCGCCGACGCGCGCCGCCCGAACGTCGACCACGCCGTCGATCGGCGCGCGCAGCTCGGTGTAGCGCAGGCGGACGTCGGCCTTGGTCCGCTGGGCCGCCGCCGCCGCCTGCATGTGCTCATTCGCCTGGACCTGACTGCGCCGCACCGTGATCTGCTCCGCATTGGATCGCGCCAGCTGCACGGCAGCGCGCTGCGCCTCGACCTGCCGGTTCAAGGCGGCCATCTTCGCCTGGGCCGCGTCGGCGGTCGTCCGCGCCTGATCGAGCTCCTGGGGCGAGACCACGCCGCGCTTGCTCAGGTCCTGCGTGCGGGTGAACGTCAGGCGGGCGTTCTCGAGATCGGCGGCCGCGGCCGCCATCTGTGCCTCGGCAGAGGCGAGCGTCGACTCGGCCTGTCGAATCTGATCGACAGTTTGACGCTCCTGAAACCGCAGGGCCGCTTCCGATTCGCGGACCTGCGACGAGAGTCCGGCCACGTTATGCGTGTAATACGCGGTGTCGGCCCGCAACTCGTCCGGTGTAATCACCGCGAGCAGCTGATCCCGCGTGACGGCGTCGCCCTCGCCGACACGCAACTCGCCGATCTGTCCGGCGATTTGCGGGCTGACGATGACGTCATTCGTCGTGACGACACCGGTCAGCACGAGCGCGGCCGGCGGGGTGCGCAGGTAGGCGTAGGCGCCGCCGGCGGCGGCCGCCAGCACCAGGATGAAGAGAAGCCGTCTGGTCCGCGTCATGCCGTTTCAAACACATGTATAAAACATCTGTTTGACCGCGTCAACAGCCGAGCCTCCCCGCCCGCCGCGGGCGCCCGGTGGCACGGCCGGTATACTGGCAGCGCTTTGCTCCGGGATCTGCCGGCCCGCGGCCGCTGGTACATTCTGTCGATCATCACGCTCGGCGCGGTCGTGTTCTGCGCCTTCCTGCCGTTCGCCGCGTTCACCCCGCTGCTGCCGCTGATCCTGCTGATTCTGCTGTCGTCGCTCACATCGGCGTTCAAGGTGCAGTTCCCGATCGCGAGCGGATCGAACATGTCGGTGTCGTACGTCGTCGATATCGCGGCGCTGATCCTGCGCGGGCCGCACGCGACCATGCTGGTCGGCGCCGCCGGCGGCTGGAGCCAGTCGACCCTGAATGCGAAGGCGCCCAATCCGCTGTATCGCACGCTGTTCAACATGGCCATCCTCGTCCTCACGGTGCAGGCCGCGGGCCAGGTGTACTGGCGGCTCGGCGGCACGGCGAATCCGAGGCCGGGCACGCAAATCGTCGTGCCGCTCGGCGCGATGGCGTTCACGTATTTTTTCGTCAACACGATTCCAATCGCCATCGCCATCGCGCTCACGACGAATCAAAGCCCGTGGCGGATCTGGCGGACCGACTTCGCGTCGAGCGCACCCAGTTACATGATTGGCGCCGCGGCCGCCGCGGCCATCATCTCGGTCACCGAGAGCTCTGGATACTGGATGACGCTGCTGCTGGCGTCGGCTCCACTGTACCTGACCTACAAGCTCTATCGCGCGGGCGCTGAAAGCGAGGCGCGCCAGGGCGCCATCCTCGAGGCGGCTCACGACGCCATCATCACGATGGACGCGAGGCTGAACATCCGCGAGTTCAATCCAGCCGCCGAGCGGATGTTCGGGTACGCACGCCTCGACGTCCTCGGCCGCAACGTCGAGCTGCTCCTGCCGCCGGCCCAGCGCGCGCGTCACGTGATCGAGCTCACCGAGTACTTCGCGCACAGCCGCGGCCCGCTCGCGGGCCATCAGATCGAGATGTCCGGATTGAAGGCCGACGGCTCCGAGTTCCCGATCGAGCTGAGCGTGGCGCGCGTCGGCAATGATGCCCGCGCGGTCCTGACCGGATTCATCCGCGACATCACCGAACGCCGCGCCCTCGAAGAACAACTGCGTCAGTCGCAGAAGCTCGAAGCGATCGGCCGCCTGGCCGCCGGCGTGGCGCACGATTTCAACAACATCCTCATGAGCGTCATGGGCGCGGCCGATCTGCTCCTCATGCAGCTGAAGGCGGATGACGCGGCGCGCGACGAGGCGGTCGACATCAAGCGATCGGTCGAGCGCGGGGCGGGCCTGACGCGCCAGCTGCTGGCATTCAGCCGGCGCCAATCGACCAACCCACGGCTGTTCGCCTTAGGGGACGTGGTGCGCGGGATGGACACGATGGTGCGGCGGCTGATGGGGCCCGAAGTCGAGCTTGCGCTCGTGACCGCACCCGAACCGGTTCACGTCGTCGCGGACAGCGGACAGATCGAGCAGGTCGTCTTGAACCTCGTCGTCAACGCACGCGACGCCATGCCGGAAGGCGGCCGGATCACCGTCCGGGTCGATCAGGTCGAGCTCGACGAAGGGGCAGCCGCCACGCTCGTCGATGGCACACCGGGACGATACGCGCGCCTGACCGTGGCGGACACGGGCATGGGCATCGACGAGCAGACCCGTGCGAAGCTGTTCGAGCCATTTTTTACGACGAAGCCGCAGGGCAAAGGCACCGGGCTGGGATTGTCGATCGTTTACGGTATCGTGAAGCAGAACGGCGGCTGCATCGTGGTGACGAGTGAGCCTGGCCGCGGAGCAACCTTCGTCATCTATCTGCCGCTGGCACCTGTGCCCGTGCCGGCTCCGTCGGCGGCCGTGGTCTCACGCTGACAAAACGGGGACACCACCGACCTGGGGAATGGCATCTTAGTGCTGCCTTTCATAAATACGGTGAGGCACCGAGGGCGGCGAGGCGCCCGGGGTCCCCAACGCGGCTGCCGCGTTGGGGGCCCCACCCGCATCGCAAGGCGCGAGGAGGGAGAATACCGGGAGTATTTGACCGACGAGCAACGCAGCGAGGCGGGATGCATCGCCGGCCGAATGCCACCGTATTTATGAAAGTCAGCACTTAGTCAAGGAGGAGACGGGAGTGACCGACCAAGAGCGTCAGAAGGCCGAGGAGTTGATCAGTCGCCTGGAAATGTCAGCAGGAGCGATTTTTCCGCGCGATGGCGCTAATGCCTCGCTCATCGCTGGAATGATCCAATCGCTGAATGGCCTGCGCAGCCTGCTCGGCCTGGTCAGGCCACACTAGCCACGATCAACGCAGAACTCGCGGAACGCGCAGAGAAAACCGGTTTTTTCTGCGAGTTCTGCGGTTTCTGCGTTGAACGTCGTGTCGTGTGGCGGGGTAATGAGTCGGACACGCTCGTAGGGAATTTGGATTTCGTAATGCAGGATGCGCGATGCGGGACTTGGAACCTCGAACTCGGGTTGGACCGGGGAAGTCGACGAAGACCGATCGGAGCACGAGGAGCGGAGGAACAATCCTGCGCCATCAGGATTGAAGCTCCGCGACTCTGCGTCTTTCGTGGGAACTGACTCGCCGACGCTTACTTGACCTGAAAGACCGCCAGCACCGGCTCGTGATCGGACGGCTTCACGCCGTTCGCATCTGCCGTATTGAAAATCTGCATGCTCGTGAGACTCAGGTAGGTCGCGTTCTTCGATTGAAAAATGTAGTCGACCCGGTGCGCGCCGTGCGTGATGCCGGTGCCGACCGCAGTCCCCAGGGCCTGCGCTGAAGGCCAGGTATCGGTGTACGTCGCCTTCATGGTCGCGATTTCGGTGGTCTCCGGCCAGGCATTGTAGTCGCCGAGCACGATCCGCTGCTCGGCGAGCGTCCTTTCCCACGGGAGCAGATCCGCGAGCTCCGCCAGCCGGTTCGTGGCCGAGACGTTGTCAAGATGTGTCGATGTGAAGTTGATCGTGCGGCCGTTGACGGAAATCGTGGCGTCGACCGCGCTGCGACTGGCCGGCATCAGATTGCTTGCGGTTGCGATGAACGGGTACTTCGAGAGAATCAGGTTACCGTTGCCGCTTGTCGCGCCTGCGTTGGTCATGAACACCTTGTACCACGGCTTGCCCGTCGCACTCTGAAGGAGGGTCTGGTAGAGAGTCGTCTGATCCGCCCCTTTGCTCCAGCTGGTGTTCACCTCAACTTCGTTCAACGACACGATGTCGGCGTGTGACTTCACGATCCAGGCAACGATGCGGCTCGGATTGTAGGCACCGTCAGTCCCCCAGCCACCGTGATGCGTGTTGTACTGCAGCACACGGAGGGTTGCGGTGGTTGGCGCCGGCTGCGGTGGCGGTGGCGGCACCGTCGGGTTCGGACTATCGCCGCCGTACACCACGATCAAGACCGGCCGCACTGACGGATCGACGGCCTTCGACGAGTAGTACTGGCGGACCGATCCGGCGCTCGACACGCCGGCATCGACGAGACCTAACCGGGTGTACCGCGACGACGAGGCGCCGCTCACCGCTGCCTGCACGAGCGCGGTCACGTTGATCGACACTTTGCTGCCGGCCACGTTCGATACGGTCTGGGTCGTCGCCAGCGAACCGAAATCGCCGCCGGCGGTCGTCCAGGCGTAGCCGGCGCGGCGCAGGTTCCAGTTCGCTTCTTCCTGAACGAATGAATTCGTGATCGGCAACACGCTCACCGTGCGGGTGGCGTCGGCGCCGGCGGATTTCAGGGTGAGCGTCAGCGTCGCCGACGCGATGCGCGAGCCGCCGGGTATCGTGTTCTGCGTATCGAACTTCAGGAGGGCATGGC
>QHWF01000302.1:11583-14815 GCA_003222455.1 Acidobacteriota bacterium | reverse complement strand
CACGTTCCTTCGATCGGTCAACCGCATGAACGACATCGTCCCGGGCGCCCGGCTCGAGGGCTCGATTCGAATCGACGACCAGGACATTTATTCGCCGTCCGTCGATATCGTGGACCTGCGCCGGCGCGTCGGGATGGTGTTCCAGAAATCGAACCCGTTCCCGAAGTCGATTTTCGACAACGTCGCGTACGGCCTTCGGATCAATCGGCTCACGCAATCACGCGAGGAGCTCCGCGGCCGGGTCGAGGCAAGCCTGAAATCGGCGGCGTTGTGGGACGAAGTCCAGGATCGGCTGCACACGTCGGCGCTCGCGCTGTCGGGCGGACAGCAGCAGCGGCTCTGTATCGCGCGCGCCCTGGCGATCGAGCCCGAAATCCTCCTGATGGACGAACCGGCGTCGGCGCTCGACCCGATTGCGACGCAGCGAATCGAGGAGCTCATCTATCAGCTGAAGACCCGTTATACGATCGTGATCGTGACGCACAACATGCAGCAGGCGGCACGCGTCTCGGACGTGACGGCGTTCTTCTGGCTCGGACGGCTGGTGGAATGCGATCGGACCAACAAAATCTTCACCAATCCGTCCGAGAAGCTCACCGAAGACTACGTCACCGGAAGGTTCGGCTAGAGCGAACGTCCACGATTGAACGCAGAGCTTCGCGGCCTTTGCGTTCCAAGTCAGCATCATTAGTCGGACACGCTCCTAGGAGCGTCGGGGACGCCACACGAAATGTCCACCGAACGGGTTCGTCACTTTCAGGAGGAGCTCGAACGTCTGAAAGCACGGCTCCTCGAGATGGGCGGGCTGGCTGAAGAACAGGTGCGGCTCGCCGTACAAGGGCTCGTGCAGCGCGACCGCGCGCTCATCGCCCGTGTGTTGACCAGCGACCATCCGATCAACTCGCTGCACATCGAGATCGACAGCCGCTGCTTCACGCTGATCGCGCTCCATCAGCCGATGGCGGTGGACCTTCGTTCCATCGTCGCCGCGGTGAAAATCAACACCGATCTGGAACGCGTCGGCGACCTGGCCATCAACATCGCCGAGGCGGCGTTGCGGTACGCCAACCATCCTCCGGTGAAGCGGTTGATCGACATCCCCAACATGGCGACCATCGCGCAGACGATGCTTCGCGACGCCCTCGATGCCTTCGTCAAGCGCGATACCGCACTCGCGCAGCAGGTGCTCAGCGCCGACGACGAGCTCGACGCGTTGAAGACGCAGATCTTCCGTGAGCTCCTGACCTACATGCTGCAGGATCCCACCACGATTGAACCGGCGCTGGACTTGATTCTGATATCCCGCCATCTCGAACGGATCGGCGACCACGCGACGAACGTCGCGGAGGACGTCATTTTCATGGTGTCGGCGCGCGATGTCCGGCATCACTCCGCCGATCAACCGTCGAAGTAGCTGATCGGCCGGACGTCGTGCCGGTCCAGCTCAACTACAAGAGCTGATTTGACTTATGTCTACGGAGGCGGTCTGACAGAGTCGAACCAGGGAACGTTCGGTCCCGCCCGATGCGACAACCAAACGACCGACACAGCTGCCGTGTTCGGCGGGGGCTGATGGGGTTCGACAGCAGTATTAAAATGAACCGGCGGCTGCGGGTACGCCTGTGAACGATCAACCGCGAGAGATTGAGATGAAGCGCGACGTCCCTTTGTGCGTGTTCTGCCGGATTCATCCGATAGATCCCGCCTGGCGGCCGTTCTGCAGCGATCGCTGCAAGCTGCAGGATCTCGCCCGATGGGTCGACGGCGCCTACGCGGTCCCTGATGAAGGGGTGGCTGACGCCGAGGAACGCGACGAGTGAAAGTTGAGAGTCGAGACGCGACTATGACCGACACGCTCACCGTCGTCGATAACCGAACAGGCAAGAAATACGAGCTGCCGGTGCACGACGGCACAATCCGCGCGATGGACCTGCGTCAGATCAAGACGGGAGCCGACGACTTCGGGTTGATGACATACGACCCGGCGTTCATGAACACCGCGAACTGCCGCAGCGCCATCACCTACATCGACGGCGACAACGGCATCCTGCTCTACCGCGGATATCCCATTGAACAGCTCGCGGAAGAAAGCGATTATCTCGAAACGGCGTATCTGATTCTTTTCGGGGAGCTGCCGACGGCGGCCCAGATGCAGGCGTGGACGCGTGAGATCACGCTTCACACCATGCTGCACGAGAACATCAAGAAGCTGATGGAGGGCTTCCAGTACGACGCGCACCCGATGGCGATCTTCCTCAGCACGGTCGGCGCGATGTCGAGTTTTTACCCTGAGGCCAAACACATCCACGACAAGTCGGCGCGGATGCGGCAGACCCACCGGCTGATCGCCAAGGTGCCGAGCATCGCTGCGTGGGCCTACCGCCACAGCATCGGCCGCCCGTACGTCTATCCTGACAACGATCTCAGTTTCAGCGGCAACTTCCTGAACATGTTGTTCAAGATGACCGAGCTGAAGTATCAGCCGAACCCCGTCCTCGCCCGCGCGCTCGACGTGCTGTTCATCCTCCACGCCGATCACGAGCAGAACTGTTCGACGACGACGATGAGGACGATCGGAAGCTCGCACGCCGACCCGTACTCGTCGCTCGCTGGGGCGGCGGCGGCCCTCTACGGACCGCTCCACGGCGGGGCGAACGAAGCCGTCCTGCGAATGCTGAACGAGATCGGGTCGGTGAACAAAGTGCCGGAGTTCATCAAGCGCGTGAAGTCGGGCGAAGGCAACAACCGGCTGATGGGATTCGGTCACCGCGTCTACAAGTCGTACGACCCCCGCGCAAAAGTCATCAAGAAGATCGCGGATCTCGTCTTCGCCGTCACTGGAAAGAACCCGCTCCTGGAAATCGCGCTGGAGCTCGAGCGCATTGCCCTGCAGGACGACTATTTCGTCACGCGCAAGCTGTACCCGAACGTGGACTTCTATTCGGGCCTCATTTATCAGGCGATGGGGTTTCCGGTCGAAATGTTTCCCGTGCTGTTCGCGATTCCGCGAACGGCTGGCTGGATCGCGCAGTGGGAGGAGATGCTGCTCGATTCGGAACAGAAAATCGCGCGACCGCGGCAGATTTACACTGGTCCCGGGACACGAGACTACATTCCGCGCGAGCAGCGCCAATAGGTCGGGGGGGCAGGTAAGACCGGGTAGGGCAGGTGGGTTGTGTTGAACGTGTCGAGCTCGCGAAATGATGGAATGATCGCGTGATGTTGAGGGCGC
>QHWF01000302.1:0-11564 GCA_003222455.1 Acidobacteriota bacterium | reverse complement strand
TGCGATCGTATTGGCCGCACAGACGGCGGCGGCGCCGAAATTCGACTCGGGCCGCGCGTGGGCCGATCTCCGCCAGCTCGTCGCCATCGGGCCGCGGCCCGCCGGCTCCGCCGCGATCGAACAATCGCGCAAGTACATGAAAGACCAGCTCGCCGCCGCCGGTGTCTCCGTGAGCGACCAGGCCTGGGACGACGAAACGCCGCTCGGCAAAGTGAGAATGGTGAATCTCGTCGCCACCATCCCGGGCGCCAGAAAAGAACGTCTCATCATCGCCGGACACTACGACACCAAGCTGTTTCGCGAGTTCCGCTTCGTCGGCGCGAGCGACGGCGGATCGAGCGCGGCGTTCCTGATCGAACTGGCGCGGGTGCTCAAATCGCGGCGGAACCCGCTCACGATCGAGCTCCTGTTTCTGGACGGCGAAGAGGCGGTGATCGAGTGGAAGGGCACCGACCACACCTACGGCAGCCGTCACTACGTCGAGGCGGGCAAGAAAGACGGGTCGCTTGCCTCGGTGAAGGCGATGATTCTGGTGGACATGATCGGCGACCGCGATCTGCAGATCCGCCGCGACAGCAATTCCACGGCGTGGCTCACGAACGCCATCTGGGAAGCCGCCAGACGCCAGCAGCTCGAGGGCACCTTCATCGCGGAGACCACGACAATCGAGGACGACCACCTGCCATTCCTGCATGCCGGTGTTCCGGCCGTGGACATCATCGACCTCGAGTACGAGCCGTGGCACACCGCGAAGGACACGCTGGACGCGGTCAGCGCCCGAAGCCTTCAACTGGTCGGCGACGTTGTGCTCGCCACCCTGCCCCAAATCGAGGCCCGTTTTTTGCCCGAGCACGCCGGCAGGGGGCGCAGAAATTAACCGCGTCCTGCCCGTCCGGCTCATCCTGGCTGTCCAGCCCACCCTGCCCATCCTGAATCGACCACTCTTTCGGCGGCATCGGGTTAATCAGCCGCGTTGATGGGCCACGAAGGTCACGAAGGTCCCGAAGGCCACGAAGAAGAAACTCATGAAAGTCTTCTTCGTGGGTTCTTCGTGTTTTCGTGTCTTCGTGGTTGCATTTGTGTTTTCGTCGTTGCGCGATTCCCCTCTGATCGACCACTCTTTCAGCGGCATCGGGTTAATCAGCCGCGTTGATGCCCGTCCTGCCCGTCGTTCTTGCACTGGCGCCGGGGCCCCACCCCCGGCGCAAACTGACGCTGATGCGTCGGCGGCGGCTCTGCTTGGCCGCCACCGCCGCATGGCCGCAGGCGCCCCTGCCCCCGCCCGTAAACGCGACTAACCACGGCGCTTAGGCTCCGTCTAATCTGTTGAGTGATGGACGCGGCCGAAGCAGCAGCTGTCCTGGCCCGTGCCCGCCAGGGTGACAGCGACGCGTTTCGCGCGCTCGTAGAGCGGCACAGCCGGACTGTGTTCCGGCTGGCCTTCCGGATGACGGGAAATGAACAGGATGCCGAAGACGTCGTTCAGGAGAGTTTTCTTCGCGCGTATCGACAGCTCGGCCGCTTCGAGTCGCGCGCGAACTTCGGCACCTGGCTGTACCGGATTGTCGCGAACTGCTCGGTGGACCTGATGCGCGCGAAACAGGCACGCCACGATCAGGCGCGAGGCGAACCGCTGGAAACGGCGGCCGATATGCCAGCGGCGGATACACCGGACCCGCAGCGGCTCGCGGAGAGCGCCGAAATCAGCCGTCGTGTCCAGCATGCGCTCGGCGCACTCAGCCCGCTCGAGCGCGCCGCGTTCACGCTTCGGCATTACGAGGGGCGATCGATCGACGAAATCGGCCGGACGCTCGGCCTCGGGACGAGTGCCGCCAAGCACAGCGTGTTTCGCGCAGTGAAGAAGCTCCGCCACGCGCTGCAGCCGTTGCGAAGCCTCGCTAATCGCGGTCTGGCGCCGCAAGAGAGTCAGCGATGAGTCATTACGGCGAAGGCGATCTCATTCTGTATTACTACGGCGAAGGCCGGCGGCGCCACGACATCGAGCGGCATCTCGACGCCTGTCCGGCGTGTGCCGCGACGTACCGCGACATTTCGAGCACGCTCGCGATGGTTGACGTGCCGGCCGTACCCGAGCGTGGAGACCAGTACGGGCTCGAAGTGTGGCAGCGGATCCGGCATCGCCTGCCGGAACCACAGCAAGACGTTTGGAGTAAGCATTCGGCAGGACCGGGCAGGGCCGCCTGGACCGAGCTGGCGACATGGTGGCGGCGGCTGGTGGAACGGACGTTCCGCGCCGATCGCCTGGCCATTCTGGCGGCGGCTGCCACGATCGCGATCGTCGCGTTCGTGGCCGGCCGGTTCTGGTCCACGCCCTCGAAGCCGGCAGCAACCATCACCGCAACCCAAGCTCCCGACGGCGGGAGCCTGCCCGGGCTCCGGCAGCGAATCCTGATCGGGTCGGTCGCCGATCATCTCGATCGATCCGAGCGCATGCTCACCGACATCATGAACGCGAGCGTACCGGGAGACATTTCGGCGGAGCAGCGCTGGGCCGAGGATTTGCTGACGACGAGCCGGCTGTATCGGCAGGATGCGGTGGACATCGGCGAGCGATCGGTCGCGAACGTTCTCGACGACCTCGAACGGAGCCTCATTGAAATCGTGCACAGCCCGTCGCAGGTCACCGCGGCGGATCTCGATGCGATGCGCCGGCGCATCGACGCGGCGGCGCTGCTTTTCAAGGTGCGGGTCATGAGCAACGAGCTGCAGGAGCGCGAAGGCACACGCTCTGCCGGCGATGCCAGCCCGCGAACATCAACTCGGAAAACCAGCTGAAGACTGTCACGATCATGACCATCAGATGCACGCTCCCCTGTTCACTGCTGATTGCCACGGTGCTCGCCGCGCCGGCAGCCGGGCAACCCCTCGGACATGGTCCAATCGGCCCTGGGCCCACGGGCAACGGTCCTGGAATGCCTCCGGTCGTACTGCGCTCGATGCACCTGGGCGCGCCCGGGGAGCTCGACGCGGACGACCGCGGCGACGATCTCTATAACGAGGGTCGGGAGGCCATCGAGGAAGGCAAATACGAACGGGCTCTCGATCGGTTCGGCAGGTTGATCGACCTGAAGACGAACCGGACCGACGCGGCGCTCTACTGGAAGGCCTACAGCCTTGCCAAACTCGGGCGCCGCGCAGATGCCCTGGGCGCGCTGGCGGATCTGCAGCAGCAGTTCAAGAACAGCGGCTGGCTGCGCGAGGCCAGGGCACTGGACGTGGAGCTCCGCCAGGCGTCGGGCCAGACCATCGCGCCCGAGGGCCAGGTCGACGACGACACCAAACTGATGGCGCTTCACGCCTTGATGCAGAACGATGCCGAGCGGGCGCTGCCCATCATCGAGCGGATGCTTGCGGGCGCCAACTCACCGAAGGTCAAGGACCGCGCGCTCTTCGTGCTCAGCCAGTCCAACTCGGCGAGAGCACGCGAGATTATCGGCAACATCGCCAAGGGCGGCGCGAATCCGGATTTGCAGCTTCGCGCCATCAAGTACCTGGGGATGATGGGCGGATCGGACAACCGCCAGACCCTCGCCGACGTCTACCGGACTTCAGCGGATCCGGCGGTCAAGCGTGAAATCATGCGGAGCTTCATGATCGCCGGCGACCGAGCGCGATTGCTCGCTCTGGCCAAAACGGAAACCGCGCCCGATCTGCGCGGCCACGCCGTCCACCAGCTTGGCACGATGGGCGCGCACACCGAGCTCGCCGAGCTCTATCAATCGGAAGCGTCGATTGAGGTCAAGAAGAGCATCATCCAGGCGATGTTCATCGGCGGCAACGCCGAGAAGCTGATCGATCTCGCGCGCAACGAAAAGGATCCGCAGCTGCGCCGGGTCGCGGTGCGCAATCTCGGGCTGATGGGGTCGGCCCGGACCGGTGACGCGATCAAAGCGATCTACCAGTCGGACTCCACGCCGGAAATCCGACGGGAAGCGATCAACGCGCTGTTTCTGCAGAACAACGGACGGGTGATGGTGGAGCTCGCTCGCGCTGAGAAGGACCCGGCCATGAAGAAGGAAATGGTCGCGAAGATGTCGGTGATGTCGCGATCGAAGGAAGTCACCGATTACCTGCTGGAGCTGCTGAAGTAATCGCGTCAGGAGAGCTCGGAGCGGGCAGAGAACACGGAGAATCAATCAGCCACAGAGACACGGAGACACAGAGAAAATCAGGGGTCTCGAGTTGAATGGCGACTCCGCTTGAAGGCTTGGGGGTGAAAGTTGAAGCAATTGTGCCTTGAAATTCTCCGTGTCTCTGTGTCTCGGTGGCTGATCCTCTCCGTGTCCTCCTGGCAACTCTGCGGACTCGCTGCGTCAGCAGCCGCACAAGGGCGCGTGACGAACGCACAGGCGGAAACCCGGCCGGCGGCGCAGGGCCTCGAGCGCGAGGTGCGCACCGCGGCGGCGCGCGCCGGCGTCACCTGGATCGGCTACCGCGTGCCGATGGTCGCAGGACCGCGGCAGATGTGTTGCTTCGACTCGATTGCTGACCGCGCCGACACCTGCTGCGGCGTGTGCCGGCTCGAGAGTGGCAGCGGCGTCACGATGAGTACCGGGAGCTCCGTGTCGGCCGGCAACTCGCTGAACGGCCGCGGTTCACGCGTTGCGCTCGAGCCCGCGTCGGAGTTCCTTGTGCTGGCACGGCTCGAAGCAGGAACGGTGGGTCGCGTGCGCACCTTCACGCCCGACTGCGACATCGATGCCGCGGGCCTCACCGTCGTCTGGTTCACCGGCGTGAAGCCGGACGACAGCGTGGCGTGGCTGTCGTCGATCGTGCTGGCGGCGCCCGACTCCGGTGACCAGCACGAGCGCGCCGGCAAAACAGCGATGGCCGCCATCGCGCTGCACAACGTGCCGGCGGCCGATCGCGCGCTCGAGACCTTTGTCGCTCCGGCACGGCCGGAATGGCTCCGCGCCGACACCGCGTTCTGGCTCGGGTCTGCGCGCGGCGACGCGGGCGCGCGGATCCTCGCCCGGATGATCGCCGACGATCCGAGCGAGAAGGTCCGCGACAAAGTCACCTTCGGATTGTCCGTGAGCAAGTCGCCGTCGGCCCTCGCGACGCTGCTCAACACCGCGCGCAACGACCAGAGCCGCAAGGTCCGCGGCCAGGCGCTCTTCTGGCTGGCTCAGCGCGCGGGAAAAGAAGCGCTGGCCACGATCACGGGCGCCATCGACAACGACCCCGATACCGACGTGAAGAAGAAAGCCGTGTTCGCGTTGAGCCAGCTGCCCAGAGACGAAGGCGTGCCGAAGCTGATTGACGTGGCGCGCGCGAACCGCAACCCGGAGGTCCGCAAACAGGCGATGTTCTGGCTCGGTCAGTCCAACGACCCGCGCGCGGTGAAGTTCTTCGAGGATATCCTGCTGAAGAAATGAGATGGCTGATGCTGATGACTGACGCTGCGCTGGAACGCAAAGGCCGCGAAGGCTGCCGAAAAAGTACTGTCTTTCTTTGCGTCCTTTGCGGCCTTTGCGTTCAATCGTGACGTTCGCCCTAGCCCTTCACCGGCATCCGGCGCGCTTCGTCGACGATGATCTGCACCTGATCGTGGGTGAGCGTGCGGTTCGACGCCTTGGCTGCCGCGAATACGCGATCCACGATGTCGTCGGTCGCCGGCATGCCCCGGCGCTCGAGCCAGAAAATCACGTTCGATCGCCCCGACATCGGACCGATTTCGATTTCCTGTTCGCGCCCCACCAGACTCGCGGGCACCGCCGAGTACACCGCATCCATCAGCGGGCGATCGCCTTTGTGGAACGCCTTGACCACCGCCGCGGCGTGGACGCCGGTCGCGGTGCGGAACGCATCCGCGCCAATCACCGGATAATTCGGCGGGATCCGGACGTCGCAGGCGCGCGCGACCGCTTCGCAGTACGCCGGCAGCGAGGTCAAATCCTGGTCGCGGTACCCCATCATCACCAGGTTCACCAGGAGCAGGTCGAGCGGCGTGTTGCCGCACCGTTCTCCGATCCCCAGCGCGGCACCGTGGAGCCTCGTCGCCCCGGCTTCGAGCGCCGCAACCGCCGACGACACGCCGAACCCGCGATCCTTGTGGCCGTGCCAGTCGATCCCCACGTCGACCTTCAATTCGTCGATCAGCGCACCAACGAACCTGACCAGCGCCTGGGCGCCGTTGGGCGTCGCATGTCCGACGGTGTCGGCCACGCACACGCGCGATGCCCCTGCACGGATCGCAGCGGTGAACAGCGCGCGCAGCGAATCGGGATCGGCCCGGGTCGTGTCCTCGGTGACGTACATCACCGTCAGCCCTTCCCGTACGGCGAAGGTAATCGCGTCTTCCGTGCACTTCTTCAGGAAATCGAGGCCCCACCCTTCCGCGTACTGGCGAATCGGGCTCGACCCGATAAACGCACAGCACTCGATCGGCACGCCGGTGCGCTGCGTGATCTCGGCGATCGGCTTGATGTCGGCCACCACGGTTCGCGCGGCGCAGTCGGCCCTGATCTGCAGCCTTTCGCCGGCGATCGCCCGCGTCAACCGCTCCACGTCGCGCGCCACGTGCGGACCGGCGCCCGGCAGACCGATGTCGACCGTGTCGATGCGAAGCGTGTCCATGCGGCGCAGGATGTCGATCTTCTCCTCGATCGACGGCGTCCGGACGGACGGCGACTGCAGCCCGTCCCTCAGCGTCTCGTCGTCCAGCATGGCGACCGGGCGCGGACCGGCAGCGTCGTGGTTCCAGTCGTAAATCAGCGGGTGGGGCGCAATGCGCAAGAGGTCACCTGTGATCCTTGAGGCGCACGTGTCGCCAGATGAATCGTGGAGAGGCCGACCGCCAGGATCGCCGAAGCCGATGCGGTTGCCGTCCACAACGCGCGCCACACCGCCGGGCGCATCCAGTCGTCCATGTTCTCGAAATGCGGCGCTGCGGACCCACGCCCTCTGACGGCGAGCTCGGCCGCGACAATGTACTGCCGGCCGGCCGAAACGATCACGTGATCGAACACCACATTCCAGGCGACGATGGCCCACACGATCCAGAGCGCGCGCGCGAGCCGCGCCGTTCGTGCAGGCTGCCTCAGCGCCGCCAGACGGCGCCTGGCGGACGGAGTCCCCGGCGCGGCAGCCGCGCTGGGGGCCCCGGATGCAGGTGGCATAGGACTAATTATCGCACGCCCGACAGGAGGTACAGCGCGAGGAGCAGGAGCACGGCGACAACGATCACCACCGTGATCATGCGCGAAGGTCGAGACCGACGGCGACGGATCGGCGCCGGCTGGTATTTCGCGTCAGCGGTCGCCGTGCCGCACCGATAACAGATCAGCGCCTTGTCGGCGATTTCGGCGCCACAGCTTCTACACTGCATGCGTCGCGCGGGTCTCGAAGAGCGGACGCACCGCCGCCATCAGAATGAGGACGATACCGAAGGTACAGACAATGGTGGCGCCGGTCGGCAGATCGAGCTTCAGTGAGAGGTACACGCCGAGCGCCGAAACGACCGTTCCCATTGCCCATCCAATCGCAAGCCGCCTGCCAATCGAATCCGCGTACAGCATCGCGGCAACCGACGGCACGATCAGATAGCAGAACACGAGCAGGACGCCCGCAATCGCGACCGACGACGTGACGACGAAGCCGAACGACGCGTAAAAGAGGAAATCCCAGAACCGCACCGAAAAGCCACGCAGCGGCTGAACGCGGTTGTGATCCATGGAGATGGCCAGGAACTGGCGGCGGAAGATGTAATGAAACAGCCCGATCGCGCCGTAGAGCAGCGCGGTCTTGCGGACCTCCGCCCACGACACCGCGAGAATGTTACCCACCAGCATGTCTTTCAGGTGCTCGCTCTCGGAGGTCGCCTTGCTCATCGCCAGGATCGCCGCGCCGGATGCCACGGCATAGGAGATGCCGATGATCGCCTCCTGGGGAATACGGGCGCGCTTCACGCGGACCATCGAGAACACGGCCGCACCCAGGAACGTGAAGGCCAGGCTGATCCAGTACACGACCGGCGCATGCTGGTGGCGCCGAGCGCGGCAATCTGCGCCAGCGACAGATCGACGAAGATCACGCCGCGCTCGACGACGTGCACACCGAGATACGCGTGAATCCCGGTCAGGATGAGGCTGGCGGCAAACGGCGCGGCGAGAAACTCGAGAATCGACGTGTCCATGCTATCTGCCCGCGCCGGCTTTCTTGATCGCGTCGATCAGCAGCGTCGTGTCGTAGTCGAACAGCTTGAAGTAATCGGGGACGTCCTTGACGCCGCCGACCGAGGGCGGCATCACCAGCACCTGCGCGCCGGTCTCGCGCGCGATCGCGTTCGGCGTCTTCAAGTCGAAGTACGGCTCCACGAGAACGAGCTTCACCGCCTGCCGCTTCATTTCGTTGATGACGTCGAGCGTGTGCTGCGGCGTCGGCGGGATGCCCGGGCGCGGCTCGACGTAGCCGATCACCTGCAGCCCGAACCGGTCCGCGAAGTTCGAATACGACTGATGATACGTGACGACTTTCGTGCCTTTGTACGGCGCGAGCGCCGCGAGCCAGCGTTTTTCCGCCGCGTCGAGACGGCCGGTGAAGTCCGAGAGTCGCTGCTGGAACGCCGCGCGGTCGGCGGGACGGAACTGCGATAACTTGTCGGCGATGTCCCTGGCGATGATTTTCCCGTTCTCCGGATCGAGCCAGTAATGCGGGTTGCCCAGCGGATGAACGTCGCCCATCGCGCGCGTGATCTGGCCCTGCGGAATATCGAGAATCCGCGCATGGAGCGAGGCGTCGAGATAACCGTCGGCGCCGACCTGAATCTTCCCGTTGCGGCTCTGCTGAATCAGCGGCGGCAGCCACCCGATTTCCAGTTCGCGGCCGACGATGACGAGCAGATCGGCGCGCTGCAGCTTCAGGATGAAGCTGGGCTTGGCTTCGACGAAGTGGGGATCCTGGTAACCGCGCGCGATGAAGTCGATGGTCGCGCGGTCGCCGGCAACCTCCCGGCCGATCGACGCCAGATCCTCCGTCGTCGTCATGACGTTGAGCTTTCCCTGCGCCAGGAGCGTGTCTGAGAAACAAGAACACGCTCCTAGCAGGCCGGCTGCGCCGGCGAAAAACAGCCACAATTTGACGATCGCCGCAAGTGTCGCAATCAGCTTGTTCACGTTCATGAAGTCTCACCCGACTAATGACTGACGACCAATGACTAATGACTAATGACTAATGACTAATGACTAAAAGGGATGCGCGCCATGGGCGCCGATTGAAAACTGGATTTGAAACAAGAGCTCGTTCGCTGACGGTCCATCCGCGTAATTCGTGCGCCGGTATTGGCCTCGGACCTGGCTGAACTCGCTCGGCCAGTAGGTCAGCATGATCGAGCCGCCGTTGTCGAGGAGCGACGCGTCAGACGCGCGATGCGATCGATCGACCCGGGCGCCGGCGAACCAGCGCCGGCCGAACTGGTAGTCGCCCGATACGTAGTATCCGTTCGCGGCCTGCAGTCCACTGCTCTGGCCGCGACGGCTCCACACGATTTCCGAACGACCGACGAACGACCGGTAAATCGACCGTCGCAGCGGCCGCCAGCGCAGGGTGGCATCGATGCCGTACAACTGCGTCGTGAAGTGTCCGACCAGCTGATCGTTGCCCACCGAGTCGTCATTGTGGCCGCGCGCGACCGAGAAGCCGAGGTCGATGTTGCTCGATTCGGTGAGGTCCTGGTAGCCGCGCAGATGGCCGACCATGCTGACGTCGCCGCGGGTGGCCGACCTGAAGAGGGCGTCGCTGTCTCCGCGGAACACCTGGCCCGTGGCTTCGAGGAAGATCCACCGGTTGGGAATCAGCCGCGCCACCGAAATGCCGGCGTCGCTGATGCCATCTTCGCCGCCCACGAGGTTGCGGGTGACGAGCGGCCGGTCGGCCCACGGCAGCACGTGATTGTGCAGGGTGTTCACCTTGCCGAACGCCGCCCGCATCTTGCCGACTTTCGTCAACAGGCCGCCGGGCAGCGAGGTGAACGTGACGAAGCCTTCTTCGAGATCGACGCCCTCTTCGCCGAACGAAATGAAGAAGTCGGCGCGCGCGTAGGGATCGACCACGGCCTGAAAGGCCGCCTCCGATTCGTGCATCTCGAGCGCCGGATCGGGATTGGCGAGGTTGCGGCCCGCGGCGCCCAGGAAATCGCCGATGACGGCAATGTCCGGATTGAAGATCTTCGAGCCCGATGCGGCGCCGCCGTAAACCGGCAGGGCGCCACTCGGCCCGCCCGCCCCTTCAGCGCCGGGTGGAACCGGCGCGGTCGGCTGCTGCGGGGCGGCCGCCGGTGTCGTGCCCGGCGGCGGAGCCACTAACGGAGTGCCCGGCGCCGCCGGCGGAGTCCCCGGCGCTGGCGTCGCTTCGGTGGCGGCCAGCTTCGCTTCGAGCGCGGCCAACCGATCCCCGTACTGCTGCTTCAGCGTCTCGAACTCACGCCGGAGCTGGTCGATGTCCTGCCGCAATGTCTGCGGCGTATCCTGCGCGAGCCCTGTGGAAGGGACAAGAGCGAGGCCCGCGGTCACTGCCAGGGCCGCTATCGTTCGCATCGGTGTCGTTCCTTTTGTAG
This sequence comes from Acidobacteriota bacterium, assembly GCA_003222455.1. GTDB lineage: Bacteria > Acidobacteriota > Vicinamibacteria > Vicinamibacterales > CAVVIG01 > QHWF01. The sequence continues at coordinate 988 of QHWF01000302.1, read as the reverse complement.
GCCGGGCGGGCCGGACAGCGGGCGGCGGGAAACGCATTCGTCGATCGGCCGCAGGACAGAAACACGCAGCCAGTCGGCATCTCTGGCTGCGACGTCCGCGTTGGACGTCGTTCGTTCAGCGGCCCACGACCACTTTCAGACGGACAGCCCAGCCACCGAGGTCCTTTTCCCGCGCCGGGGATTTCGTTTGCGGATCCGCGGCAAACTGCTGCGAGATGCCGTTCAGGCCGAGGATACCGGGGACACGCGTGTAGTGGGCGTCGGCGGCGACCCCGATCCATCGCTGGATCCGGAGCTCGGCGCCCGTCTGAAAGATGTACCCGCGGTGCTTGACGTCGACGTTCTCGGACGCATCGGCAAAATCAGACTCCTCGGTGTAGTGATAGGTGCCCAGACCAGCGCCCACGTAGGGAATCACGCGCGGCGACACGTTGAAGCGATAGCCGGCGACCACTTCGAACGGCTTGATGCGCGAGCGCAGCGGAATCCCCAACCGATACGCGACGCCGTCGGCGACAAATGCGCGCTCTCCCACCAGTTCGCTCTTCTTCTTCAGCAGTCGCGAGGCGCCGAGCTCGCCGTACACACGGCCGCGCCAGGCCACAACCTGCAGACCGCCTCCCCAGAACGGCGCCGAGGTATTGCCGAACACGGCGTCGAACGTTTTGACCGCCGTGAACGCTTCGGCGCTGACGTCGAGGAACGGCCGCAGCGTGATCGGCGGGACGTCGGCCGGCGCGTTGTACCAATGGGAGCCGCCGCCGTACTGCGCCGAGGCTGGCGCCGCGACGGCCAGCGCCAGGAACATCACGAGGGTTGGTTTCATTTCGCCAGCCCTCGTCCGAACAGCGCGTTTCGCGCGTCGATCAATCCGTACCCGAACAGGTCGTCCCGTCCGGCCGACCCGAGATCGACCGCGAATTTCTCGAGCGCGTCTTCAATAGCGGCCGGACTCGTCAGCCCCTGCTGCATCAACATCGCCGCGACG
>QHWF01000301.1 GCA_003222455.1 Acidobacteriota bacterium | reverse complement strand
GCCGGAAGATGTGATCAAGGGAATGCTGTTCCTCGGATTGAACGTGCTGGAGCTCGAACAGGCATTCTTCGAGGAGGCGCTCGGCGCTCCCCGCGATCCGACCGGCGGCGGTCGACCTGCACTTGCTGGAAGCGAAGTCGCCGGAGGACCGTTCGGCCATGAACCGGCGCGCACGTCGAGCGCAGGAATCGGACGCGGAGGCGCCCCTGCAAGCCTTGTCGACGAAGCGGAACCCGCGACAAAGACCGTGCGGGCCGAGTTGCGGCGATGGCGGATGTCGGCGCCGTGGGACAGAGTGCGCGGGCTGCGAAAGTTGTTCAACGATGCCGGCGTCGACGTGCGGCTGGTCAAATTCCCCGAGCTCGGCGGGCGCGAAATGAGCGACGAAGAGGTCGACTACTGCTTCCAGTTCGCAAGGACGATGGGGGCGCGCGCGATTACGTGCGAACCGCCGCTCAGCCAGACGAAGCGCGTCGCGCGCTTCGCCGACAAGCATGAGATGATCGTCGGTTTTCACGGCCACTCGAACGCGAAGAACGTCGAAACGTTCGGCCGGCCCGGCGCGTGGGAACAGGCGTTCTTCTACTCGAAATACCACTGGGCCAACGTCGATCTCGGTCACTTCACCGCCGGCAACGGGTACCCGCCGACCGGGTTCATCCGCGAGTACCACGACCGCATCACGAACATTCATTTGAAGGACCGCAAGGTCGAGAACGGTCCGAACGTGCCGTGGGGAGAGGGCGACACGCCGATCAAGGAGACGCTTCAGCTCATGCAGCGCGAGAAGTACGCCTTTCCGGCGATGATCGAGCTGGAGTATCGCATTCCAGCTGGTTCCACCGTCATGGACGAACTCGCCAGATGCGTGCAGTTCTGCAAAGCGGCGCTCACGTAATGACCGGCGCGCGGCGGTGGCTGACGTTGTGGTTCGTCGCCCTTGCGGCGATGGTACGCATGTCCGCGTTAGCAGCCCGCGGTGAAAGTCCGCCTGCATTCGACCGGCGATGCATCCCCGCTCTCACCCCAACGCGCTGGGAAACGCGCGTTGGGGGCCCCTGGGCTGACTGCGTTGCTCCTTCCTCACATATTCCCGATACGGCACCCCACCGTGCACAAAACGCACAGTGGGGACCCCGCTCTGCGGTCGTCGCGCCGCTCCGCCGGGGTCCCCACGGCGCGGACTGTGCGCCGTGGGGTGGAACATCGGGGCGCCTCGCCGGTCTCGGTGCGACGCCGGACTCTCGCCACGGGCTGCCCGTCGATGCGACGGCGGACGTTCACCACGGACTGCAAGGTGGCCAGAGCGATCCACGCCAGGCCACATTCGAGCGGATGTGCTCCGGGTGCCACGAACCCGAGCGAGTCGCCTCGATTCGCGAAACGGCCGCAGGCTGGACCCGCATCGTCAACGACATGGTGACGCGCGGCGCAGACGGCACGCCGGAGGAAGTCCGGGACGTCATCTCGTATCTGGTCGATCGTTCCGGCGCGTCCGCCGGCGCTGGCACCGGCATGTCGTTCCGCTCGGAGCGGCCCAGGATGGCGGTCACCGGCGCGTACGAGACCAGGTGTGGCTGGTGCCACGGTCCAACCATGACCGGCGGAACGGGACCGTCGATTCTCGCTTACATCCGGTACCACACGAACGTCGACGTCGCATCGTTCATCCGGACCGGACGATCCGGAATGCCCGCCGTACACCTGACGGACGACGCGCTGCGCGACGTGCTGAATGATGTTCGCGCGCTGGCGGGCACGGACCCCGTGATGGCGACCGGCGGATACACCGGCCAGCGAGGACGCGAGGCGAACAACCCGCTGCCGAACGCCGGACGGGGCCGCGGCAGCCGCGGCGAGGTGACCGGCGTCATTGTCGAGAGCGACGAGCCGTCCACGATCACGCTGACCGACGGACGAACGGCTACCGGTCTGCTGCGCGCGCAGTCGGAGTTCACCGCCGCGCTGATCACCGATACACGGATTCAGCTGCTGAACAAGGACGGCGCCCGATACCACGAGAAGCGCATCGAGCCCAGGAGCGACTGGTTGAACTACCACGGCAGCCTCGGCGCCGGACGTTACAGCCCGCTCGAAGTGATCAACCGCTCGACCGTGTCGCGACTCGGCGTCGCCTGGATGTTTCCCATGCCGGAGTCGGCGCGCCTCGAGGTGACGCCGGTTGTCGCCGATGGCGTGATGTACGTGACCGGCTGGAATGAAATCTACGCGCTGGATGCCACCACGGGGCGCCAGATCTGGACCTATAGCGAACCGCGTCATCCGGGCCTGCTGAGCGAAGCGGGCACCGGCGCCAATCGTGGCGCGGCGCTCGCCGGCGAACGGGTTTTCATGGTCACCGACCACGCCCACCTGCTGGCGTTCAATCGCTTCACCGGCAGGAAACTGTGGGACGTCGAGATGGGGTCGATCCACGACGGCTACAGCGCGACCGTGTCGCCGCTCGCCATCGGCGATCTCGTGATCCAGGGCGTCTCGGGCGGCGAGGAAGGCGCGCGCGGATTCCTGGATGCGTACCGCGCCGCCACCGGCGAACGGGCCTGGCGCTTCTACACGATTCCGAAGCGCGGTGAGAAGGGATCGGAGACGTGGATCGGCCAGGCGATCGATCACGGCTGCGGCGCCACGTGGCAGACCGGATCGTACGACCCGACGCTCGACCTCGTCTACTGGGGCGTCGGCAATCCGTGTCCCGACTACACCGGGGACGAACGTCTGGGCGACAATCTCTATACCTCCAGTGTCGTCGCGCTCGCGGCAAAGACCGGCGAGTTGAAGTGGTACTACCAGTTCACTCCACACGACACGCACGACTGGGACGCGGCGCAGCCGATGGTGCTGGTGGACGAGAACTGGCAGGGGAAGGCCCGCAAGCTGCTGCTGAACGCCAATCGCAACGGCATGTTCTATGTCCTCGACCGGACGAATGGCGAGCTGCTGCTGGCATCGAAGCTGTCGACCAGGGTCACGTGGAACCTCGGCTTCGACAAGAATGGCCGGCCCATCGTCGATCCCGGATCGATCTCGACGCGGGACGGCGTCGCGGTGTGTCCGGGAGGCGGCGGGGGCGCGAACATGCCTGACGCGTCGTACAACCAGGTGACGCGGCTGTTTTACGTTCGCGTGAGCGATACGTGCGGTCTGTTCGTGTCCGGCGACGATCCGCTGACGGGGAGTCGCTGGTTCGGACGCGGCCGCGGCGGCAGCCCGGAAGCACTCATGGCGCTCGACGCGCTTCAAGCCGACTATCCCCGCGCGTTCTACATCCGGGCCATGGATCCGTTCACGGGAAAGAAGGTGTGGGACTACCCGATGCCATTCGGACATGAAGGCGTGCTGTCGACAGCCGGCGGCCTCGTCTTTCTCGGGAGTCCAAACGGCGGTCTCATGGCACTTGACGCCCGCACCGGCAAACCGGCGTGGCACGTGAACGTCGGGCAGCCGCTGACCGAGGCATCGCCCATGACCTATATGGTGCAGGGCAAACAATACATTGCCCTGCCCGGTGTGGGCGTCATCGTCGCTTACACGCTGATCGAGTAACGAAGCTTCGCCTCAAACCGCCGAGTAAATAGAGCCTCGGCGCAGGCGGCGAATCTTCGTTACTAGGCGGCCTTCGCGCTTGCCAAGCCGAAGCTCGCTGAATCGCTGGCGAGCGAAGGCTGGGCCTTTGCGTGCCAAGTCGGCGGAGTTACTCGGACACGCTGCCTGCTAGGAGCGTGTCTGAGTAACATGAACACGCTCCTAGAATGTGGATAGTCCTAGCTATTGTAATGTATATAAGGGCCTACCAATCAATTGACGCGGCGCCTCCGACCCGCTGCGCGCTGCGGTACGCCAGGTTCGCGGCGACCATGTCTTCCATGGCAATCCCCATGGCTTTGTAGACGGTAATCTCCGATTGACGCAATCGGCCGTGGCCGTGATCGTTCACGACGTTGCCGAGCGTCGCCGCGTTCGACGAGCTGATGTCCTTCAGCTCGGCGCATCCGACCGGCGGCGCCGCAAACGCATCCAACGTCTCCACGAACAACCGATGCTCGCGAGCGAGCGCGACCGGCAATTCACCGAGTGGCGGGTGATAACCAACCGACGATACATGCGTCCCGCCCCTGACCCAGCCGGCATCGATCACCGGTGTCGGCGAATGTGTGGCGAGGCAGACGATGTCGGACCGGCGGATCGCGTGCTCGAGCTCCCGCACCGCACGCGCCTTCGGATGGAGTCGCGCCAGCCGCTCGGCGTGCTCGAATTCGAGCGAGCAGATCTGGATGTCGTCGAGATCACGGACGAGCGGCAGCAGTCGAAGATGTTCCCGAGCCTGAACCCCTGCTCCGACAACCGTGGCCACGCGGCTCTCGGGGCGGGACAGCAGCTTGTGGGAGAGCACCGCGGCAGCCGCCGTGCGGATGCCGGTGATGTACGTGGCATCCATCACGCACGTTACCGCGCCGGTGTGCGGATCGAACAGGTTCACAATCGCCAGGTGATTGGGCAGGCCGAGTCTCAGATTGCCGTCGAACACGTTCACGACCTTCACGCAGATCTGCATGCCCGGCTGCCAGGCAACCATAGTGAGCGAGAATCCGCGGCCCGGAATGGAAACCTCGGGCCGGGCAGATCTGGATGTCGTCGAGATCGCGGACGAGCGGCAGCAGTCGAAGATGTTCCCGAGCCTGAACCCCTGCGCCGACAACCGTGGCCACGCGGCTCTCGGGGCGGGACAACAGCTTGTGCGATAAGAGTGATTCTTTCACATCAGGACAATCACGCACGCGTGTCCGGCTTCCGCCGGGTTGTAACAATCCCTTCGCTGGTCCGGCTAAAGCCGGACACTACAGACGTTTTTTTCGAATTGCTTGGCGCGAGCGCCTGAAGGCTGACCCCACGGATAAGAATCCGCTTGCAGGCGGACCCCACCCGTAAATCAGCGTCTGAATGAAAAAACGCGGCTTCGCCGCCGAAGACGAAGTACGATTCGGACCTGTGAGAAAAGAACGCGCCCGCTGAACTGACCAGGCGTTGATGGCCCGGATGAGAAACGACGGGAACTGAGGGGAATCCGGAAACCATGTGGATTGTCAGGCTGGCGCTTCGGCGCCCCTATACGTTCGTCGTCGCGGCGCTGCTGATCGCTATTCTGGGCGGAGCGGCGATCGCGACCCTGCCCGTTGATATCTTTCCCTACATCGATATTCCTGTGGTGAGTATCGTGTGGCAGTACAACGGGCTCACACCGGAAGAGATGGAGAGCCGGATCGTCACGAATTTCGAGCGCGCGCTCACGTCGAACGTCGTCGGCATCGAACATATCGAGTCTCAGTCGCACCAGAGCATCGCGGTCGTCCGCGTTTATTTCCATCCCAACGTGCAGGTGGATCTCGCGCTGTCGCAGATCGTGACGCAGTGCCAGGTGCAGGTGCGCAACATGCCGCCCGGCACATTCCCGCCGCAGGTCCTCAAATACGATGCGGCCAGCGTTCCGGTGCTGCAGCTCGGGTTGAGCAGCCCGACGCTCGCCGAGCAGGAGCTGTTCGACCTGGGGAACAACTTCATCCGGACGCCCCTTGGCACCGTGCAGGGCGCGAGCGTGTCCTATCCGTTCGGCGGAAAGAACCGCCAGATCATCGTGGACTTGAACCTCGACGAGTTGTACGCCAAGCAGCTGTCGCCGATTGACGTGTCGAACGCGCTCAATCTCCAGAACCTCATCCTGCCCGCTGGAACCGCAAAATTCGGCGGGACGGAGTACCCGGTTCGATTGAACAGCAGTCCGTCAATCATCGATGACTTCAACGACCTGCCGATAAAAACGGTCAACGGCGCCACCATCTCCATGAAGGACGTGGCCACCGTTCACGACGGGTTCATCCCGCAGTTCAACATCGTCCGAACGAACGGCTCGCGGGGCGTCCTGCTGACGGTCACGCGCAATGGCCAGGCATCGACCCTCGCGATTGTCAAGGCCGTGAAGGACGCCCTGCCAAGAATCACGGAGACGGTTTCGCGCGATCTGAAACTGTCGGTATTCGGGGATCAATCGTTGTTCGTGCGATCCGCAATTGGAGGCGTGGTTCGCGAGACGTTGATTGCCGCGGCGCTGACCGGCGCGGTGATCCTGCTGTTCCTGGGCAGCTGGCGCAGCACGTTGATTGTGTGTATCTCGATTCCGCTCTCGATTCTGACCTCCATCTGCATCCTGAGCCTGCTGGGTCAGACCATCAACGTGATGACGCTGGGGGGACTGGCGCTGGCAGTCGGCATCCTCGTCGACGACGCGACGGTAGAAATCGAAAACACGCATCGCAACCTCGCGATGGGGAAACCGCTGGTCCGCGCCGTCCTCGACGGAGCGTCGCAGATCGCGGTCCCGACGTTCGTCTCCACGTTGTCCATCTGCATCGTGTTCGTGCCGGTGCTGCTGCTCACAGGAACGGCCCGGTATCTGTTCGCGCCGCTCGCGATGGCGGTCGTGTTCGCGATGATGGCGTCGTATCTGCTGTCGCGAACGCTGGTTCCGACAATGGTGCACCACTTGCTTCGCAGCGAAGTCGAGCTGCGCCGGGACGGTGAACCCGAACGCGAAGGCACTCTGGGGCATCTCCACCAGAGGATGAACGATTTGTTCGAGCGCCTTCGCGACCGATACCTGGGCCTGCTCGATTTCTCGCTGCGGCATCGCGCGCCGGTGCTGTTTGGGTTTCTGGTGGTCGCGCTGGGCTCGCTTGGGCTGGTGCGATTGGTCGGCCACGACTTCTTTCCCGACGTGGACGCCGGAACATTGCGCCTTCACGGGCGGACGCCTCCCGGCACACGAATTGAACAGACCGAGCTGCGTTTCGCCGATGTGGAGCAGGAGATCCGCAATGCCCTTCCGGCCCGAGAGATTGACACCATTCTCAGCAACATCGGCATCCCGAACGCCTGGGGCAGTCTGGCGCAGGGCGATGTCCCGAACATTGCGGCCACCGACGGAGAGATCCTGATTTCGCTGACTCGCGAGCAGCATGGGCCCGTGCGCGAGTACGAAACGCAGCTTCGCAGGCGGCTCACAGAGAAGTTCCCCGACATGGTGTTCTTCTTCGAGCCGGCGAATATCACCAACCAGATTCTGAGTTTCGGCCTGCCCGCGCCGATTGACGTGCAGGTTGCAGGCCGGGACGCGGCGAACAACTACAGGCTGGCACAGAAGGTCCGGGACCGGATCGCCCGGATCCCGGGCGCCGCTGACGTGCATCTCCACCAGGTGTACCAGCAACCGCAGCTGAATCTGAATGTCGACCGGGTCAAGGCCGGGCAACTGGGGCTGACCGCGCGGGATGTCACCAGCAGCATGTTGATTTCGCTCAGCGGCAACAATCAGGTGGCGCCGAGCTTCTGGCTCAATCCAGCCAACGGTGTCAGCTACAACGTCGGGGTGCAGACGTCGCAGTATCGCATCGATTCGCTGGATAAGCTGCTGCGTACGCCCGTGACCGCGACCACGACCGCGGTCACCACGACGACGCCGGGATCGCTGTCCGGCGCATCGGGATTCGGAAACGTCTCCGTCGGATCTTCACCGAGCGGCATCTCGCAGGCCTACGGCAACCCGGGCGCGATGAACAGCGGGACCGCGCAGCTCCTGTCGAATCTGGTTGACGTGAAGCGCAGCTACGGTCCGGTCATCGTCAATCACTACAACGTCGCCCCGGTATTCGACGTGTACTCCAACGTCGACCGCCGCGATCTGGGAAGCGTTGGCCGCGAAGTCGAGCAGATCCTGAAGGAAGAAAAGCCGAATCTGCCGCGCGGTACGACGTTTGCGCTGCGCGGCGAGTACGAAACGATGCGGTCCTCGTTCTTTCGCCTCGGGCTGGGGATCATATTTGCCGTCGTGCTCGTGTACCTCCTGATGGCGGTGAACTTCCAGTCGTGGCTCGACCCGTTCATTATCCTGACCGCGCTCCCGGGGGCGATGGCGGGCATTCTGTGGACGTTGTTCGTCACCGACACGACGTTGAGTGTGCCGTCGCTGATGGGCTCCATCATGTCGATTGGCGTGGCGACGGCGAACAGCATTCTGCTGGTCACGTTTGCGAACGATGAACGCGCCGCCGTGCCGCTTGCGCGCGAGGCGATGCTGTCGGCCGGATACGCACGAATCCGTCCGGTCCTGATGACCGCGTCGGCCATGATGCTGGGCATGCTGCCGATGGCCCTGAGCCTGGGCGAAGGCGGAGAGCAGAACGCACCGCTCGGCCGCGCGGTCATCGGCGGGCTATTGGGTGCGACGGTCACGACGCTGTTGATCGTCCCAATCATTTATTCGTATCTGCGCACGGAAGCTCCGGCCAATCACGAACGGCGGTTGCAGGAAGAAGAAGCGCAGGAAGAGAGGAACGCGGCATCGGCAGGGACGCTCGTGCCGCAAGGCGGTCTACGAGCAGGCGACGAAACACCGGCGTCCGCCGACATTCGCGCCGAGCGCCGACCTCTCGCGCTGGGACCTGTCGACTAATGACCCCGAAGGAACGCAAAGGCCGCGAAGGCCGCGAAGGCCGCGAAGGAATACAGTTCAATCGTGGACGTGTGTTGCGGCTGGGCGAAACACGACATCTGACGTAAATGAGACACGACCACTCCGGGACAACCGAACAGCAACTGCGTCGGGAAGTGGAGGAACTGAGGCGGCAGCTGGGCATGCGCCGCCCGGCACACGCCGGTGTTCCTCCGATTCGATGGCATCCCTCGCCGACAACGATCTCCGCGCTGCTGTTGGGATTTCTGATTCTCCTCGTGACGGCCTTCGTTGCGGGCTATCTGCCGCTGCAGAAGCGCGAGGCCACCCTTCGGGCAGAGGCGCAGGCGCAAGATGGTGCGCTGCCGCATCTACAGGTGATGCGAGTGGGGCGGCTTGCGGACCGGAATGAGATCAAGTTGCCGGGGACGATGCAGGCCGTGACAGAGGCTCCGATTCTCGCCCGCGCCGATGGCTACCTGCGGCGGCGTCTCGTGGATATCGGCGATCACGTGCGGATGGGCCAGGTGGTGGCGGAAATCGACGCGCCAGAACTGGACCAGCAGGTTCATCAGGCGGAGGCTGCGGTTGAACAGGCTCAGGCGGCGACGGAGCAGGCACAGGCGAGCCTCGAGCAGGGGAAAGCGAACCGCGAGCTCGCGCGCATCACATCCCAGCGATTGAAGATCCTCGCCGACAGAGGGATCTCCTCGCAACAGGACACCGATCAGTACCAGGCGCAATTCGCTGCGCAGGACGCCAACGTGCAGGCCCTGGAGAAGGCGGTTGTGGCGCAGCGCGGCAATGCATCGGCGGCCAGGGCCAATCTGGCTCGCCTGCACGAGGTTCAGGGTTACCGCCTGGTCAAGGCGCCGTTCGACGGCGTCATCACGTTGCGCAATGTGGACGTCGGCGCCCTCGTGAGCACAGGGAACACGATGCTCTACCGGATCGCGCAGACAAGGACACTTCGGACTTACGTGAACGTCCCGCAAGTCAGCGCGAATTCCGTGCACGTCGGGCAGGCGGCGACGTTGACCGTTTCCAATTTTCCGGGTCGCACCTTCCGTGGCAACGTGACGCGGACCGCGAACGCGCTCGATCCGGCCAGCCGTACGATGCTCGTCGAGGTCGGTGTACCGAACGCGGACGGAGCGTTGATCCCCGGCACATACGCCGAGGTCGACTTGAGCGGCGCGCAGGACAACCCGCCGCTCATCGTACCTGCCGCGGCCATCATCTTCCGCACGGATGGTGCACAGGTCGCCGTCGTTCAGCCCGACAACACGGTGCACCTGCAAAGGGTCGCCGTTGGGAGAGATTATGGCGATCGCGTCGAGATTCTTCAGGGCCTGGCGGACGGAGCGATGATTGTCGCAGTACCGGGAGATGCGGCGCGTGAAGGCGCGAAGATTGTTCCCGTGAACCGCGATACCGGGCAGAAGTAAAAGGGGATGAGGGGGGGCAGACGATCAGATCATGTCACATGAACACACGATCGGCGCCGCTGCCTTCAAGGCCCGTTGCCTCTCCCTGCTCGACCGCGTCGCTGCGACCGGCGAATCCCTCGTCATCACCAAACGCGGCCGGGCCGTGGCGCGTGTCGTGCCGGCGCGTCGCACCGCGGTCGCCTCGCTGCACGGCAGCGTCAGTGTCCGGCGCGACATCGTCCCGCCGATTCTCGATGCTTGGGACGCGGCAAATGACCGTCCTCGACACTCACGCCTGAATCTGGTTGGCCAGCGCTCCGGCGAAACTGGGGCGACGCGGCCGCGCGGCGATTGAGGCAGCGGATCGCATCGGGATTCCGGCCGTCTGCTGCTTCGAAGTGGCCGCCGCGGTGGCGAAGGGGCGCATCACACTCGATCGCGCGCCGCTGGAGTGGCTGGAGCAGGCGCTGGCACTGCCGCACGCCGAGCTCGTGCCGCTCACGCCAGGATTGGCGTCAAGGCCACGCATTTCGGCGCCTTCCACGGCGACCCGGCGGACCGTCTCATCGTCGCGACAGCCCTTGTGGATGCGGCCGTCATCGTCACGAAGGACCGCAACATTAGCACTGACGATGCCGTCACCAGCGTGTGGTAAGCACGAGAATTACTTCCCTGGCCGTTTGGTCGAAACATGCCAGCGGTAGTAAAATGCTACCATTGGAGTCTGAATATGGGAATGCCAGTCAAGCTCTCCGACGAACTCGTCAACGCAGCCCGTCGGGAAGCGGCCAGCACGGACCGTTCGATTACGGGCCAGATCGAGCATTGGGTCAAGATCGGGCGCTCGGTCGAAAACGTGCTGCGACATCAAGACATTCAAGCGCTGAAACGAGCGCCGACAGATCTGACGCTGACCGGTCCGATACGACAGGCAATCCATGCCGCATTGGGACGCGCGATCGCCGAGACCGATCAACGTGCTCTAGCGCAGCGCCTCAGGGCGGGCCGAACGGTTTACCAGAGCGATCCCGGTGGCTCAGCGATGATCGAGCGGATCGATGCTGACGGTACGCGCACGCTCGGTCAGTTCGTGAACCGGCAGTTCATTCCAGCGCGAGCGGCACGTTCGCGCGCTCGCTGACGGTGGATTCAGCGACCCAACGCGGACTGCCTCGACGCATCCGTGCCGAGCACATTCGTCGAAACGTTCCTGAAGCCGACCGGCATCCTCATCGTCAACCCGGACGAGGTGGCAAAGGGGTTGTCGCCGGATTCTCCCGAGGCACTCGCCTACGAAGCTGCTCGCGTGGTTGACGCTTGGCGCCGTGATCTGGCTGCTCGAGGTGTCTCGTTCTGCATGGAGACGGTCTTCTCCGACCCGCAAGGTGCGAAGCTCGAGTTCCTGAAGGAATGTCAGTCGAATGGCTACACAGTGGTGCTGATCTTCATCGGCTTGGAGAGTGCAGGATTGTCGCGCGGGCGCATTCTGGCGAGGGTCGAGGCTGGCGGGCATGATGTGCCAGACGAAAAAATCGTGACGCGGTTCCCCCGCACGTTCGCCAATCTGGGCCAGGCGGTTACCTTTGTAGACCAAGCGTTGCTCTTCGACAACAGTTCAACAGATCGGCCTTTTCGTTTTGTCGCCGCGTTCAGGAACGGCAAGCGGCGGCGACGCAAGGGGCACACGCCCGCATGGGCGGCGTTCCTCAAGTAGCGTTACGCCACGGTGCGTTCGCGACGCGGCCATGGTTTCTGGCCGACACGATGAGGACCGTGAAAATCTCGGCAACTGACCTTCGGAAGGTATCGGCGACTTGATCGATCGCGTCTCATTCCAGCGTGACGAATTCATCATCGAACGCAGGCGCAAGGCACTGGCCGTGCTGGTTCCTTTTGAGCGCCTGGAACAGATGCGCTGATTTGCCCTGACTGCCTTGCGCCTGAAACGTCCGACCGACGGATCCTTTCAATCGCTACGATCCGGACTTCGTTTACCGATGTAAGCGCACACCTGACCTCAGGATCACACAGCTGGAAGCAGCGGCAGTTGCGGTCGCGGATCGATTAAGTCGATAAACGTGTTCGTAAGACCTCGTCCTGCATAACTGCCCTGATGGCTTAAATGAATATCGCGGAAATGCTCTTTCCGGCGCATCCCTTACCCTTCATGTGTGACGATCAGCGATCGGCCGAACGCGCCCGCGAACCGCTGGTCGAGATCTTTCGCCAGCCAGGATGGCAGCAACGGCACGGATAGCGTCACGTGGCGGCCGATCTCGCAAGTGACCGCGATACGGCGGCCAGGCGGGCACCGGGTTTCGATCTCGTCGGCCAGCGCAAGAACGACCGCGGCGCGATCCAGCAGCCCGCGGTCAGATGCGTCGCGGACCGGCGCGAGCGACAGCACCTCGGCATGGCGGTCGCCGGCCCGCCGCACAACGGCCGACGCGAGCGCGAGCTCGTCGTGCGGAAAGCCGTTGAGCTCAGTGGTCAGCAGGATGTTGGCCACGTGCTCGTGGCGGTTGACCACATCGAAACTGCGGCCGATGTCGAGGACACGAGCGGCGTGATCGACAGCGAGCCCAACAATCTCGGGTGCCCGCGGCTGAAGGGCCCGTTGAAGAGCCGCTGCAACCTCGCGCCGTCGCGAGGCAGCCTCCGGCCTCCATCCGTCGAAACGCGAGACCAGCGACGACAGCGAGGCTTCTTTCACGGTCTGGGGCGATCCAATGGCCATCTTCAGCAGCCCGAGCGCGATGCCCTCGCGCACGCCCTGACCCGAGACCAGAATCTGCCGGGCGCCGACGAACTCGGCCAGCGTCTGAATCGCGACAGCGCCGCCGACAATCGAGTCGGCCCGTTCCGCACTCAGTCCGGGAATCTCGTCGCGCCGTTTCTCGCGTGTTGAGGCCAGGCGATCGACGACGTCGGCGAGACGATCGACCGACAGCTCGTATCCGTGTAACCGGCCGATTGGATAGCGCCGCGTTTGCCGATCGATCTTGGCCAGATTGCGCAGCGTGCCGCCGGTGCCGACGAGCCGATCGCCCGACCGAAGGCGGCCCACGCGAGCCTTCGCCAGCCGGCTCCGGACGTGGTCGCGCAGGCGCCGGAGCTGTTTGCCGGTAGGAGGATCGGAGTCGAGGAACTTCTCGCTCAGTCGAAGCGCGCCGAACGGCAGACTCACGGCCTCGGCCGGCCTCCGCTGTGCGAATCGGGTGATCTGCAGGCTTCCCCCGCCGAGATCGAAGAGGAGTCCGTTCGAGACCCACAGCCCTCTCACCGCGCCGTCGAACCCGTATCGCGCTTCTGCCAGCCCGCCGATGATTTTGATGCGAATCCCCAGCTCGCGTTGTACGCGCTCGGTGAACAGCGCGCCATTCTTCGCGTCGCGCATTGCGGCGGTGGCGACGGCGACGATGCGCTTCGCCCCGGTGTTGGCCGCGATCGCGTGAAAGTCCCGAAGCGCCTCCATCGTCCGCGCCATCGTCGCTTCGCTCAACTGCGCGCGCGCGTCGACGTCGTGGACGAGCCGCAGAGAGGCGCGTGAGCCGGCGAGGAGGCGCAAATGGCTCAACGCTTCGCGCTCGAACACCATCACGCGGCCGGAGTTCGATCCGATATCGATGACTGCTATGGGATGGCTGTGAGAAATACCGCGGCGCTCGGGCATGCCCGGCACTATATCAAGGGTTCCCGGTCAGCAATCCTCGGCGCGAGGCGACGTCGATCGCTTCCGTTCGGCTCGCGGCGCCCATCCGCGTGAAGAGCGTGGTCAGGTGCGCCTCGACCGCCCAGACGCTGACACCGAGGCCGCCGGCAATTTCGGTTCTGGCTCTTCCCTCCGCCAGTAACTGGAGCGCCGCTCGCTCCCTGTGAGTGATATACAACAGCATGCCCACTTCCTCCGTGATCCTTCGACGAACGGGAGGCCCTGAAATCGACATCTCCCGTTCGCATCGATTACCGGATCGCGGCAAGACGACCAAGCGTTGAATCCACCTCGACTGGCGGATGTGGAACTAATCCAATTCTCCGCAGCAGTCGAGATCGTTCTTCAAGACCTCTTCTCCGCAGCAGACGAGATCGTTTTTCAGGACCTCGGGT
>QHWF01000300.1 GCA_003222455.1 Acidobacteriota bacterium | reverse complement strand
CCGGAAACAGGTCGAGGAGGCTCCGGGCGTGCATTTGGTGGGCGTAGTACGGGGAAGCACCAAGGCGGCCCTCCTATCGTCCTGTGGTGCGTTCCTAAATGCGTCAGACGTCGAGGGGTTGTCCCTAGCAGTGCTAGAGGCGCTGGGGGTGGGGGTGCCTGTGGGTCTCTCTCATATTCCCGCCAACCTTGATATCTTCAAGTTCATCGATCTCGACGAAGACGCTCGCCCCGTGGTATTCGACCCTAGCAACCTGGACGCGATATCGCGGGCCTTGCAGGCGCTGTCCGAGTTACCAGAGGGGAGTCGAATGGCCTGGCGCCGGATGGGTGACCGCGTGCGTGCCCGGTTTGCGTGGGAGCGACTCGCCGCCGAGACAGAGGCCGTGTACAGCAAGGTACTCGGTGCCCGCTCCAGCAGGTCTGGGGAAGGCGAGCCTACTTGAGGCGCCTGACATTCACGCTTCTAGGTGCGGTGGTGCTAGCGGCTGTCGCTTCCCTTGCGGTCTCTTGCCTAGACGTAACGAAGGTCAGAACCCCAGTACCTCGGTCGGATGCCCAGCTCGCTACCGCGTGCGAAGCGGCCGCGCCCAAGGGTCCTGAACTGCCGACGCCACTTTCCATCTCGCTGCACACCCACGCGCATTCGAACCACGGCTCTGCAAGTCGGCCGGCTTCGATGGAGTTCGATGCGTTTCAAGCCAAGCAGAACGGTGTGGACGCGATTGTGTGGTCGGAGCACCTTCCTGTCTTTGACCAAGGTGACTCGGTCGTCATTACACCCGCACAGGGAAGACTTGACCCCGACTCGTTGAACGTGACGGGTCTTCAAGGGGATGCCACGCGTCTCGGGGCCGTCCGCACGGTGCCGGGACTAACGGCGGTCCAACTGTCGGAGGCTGGTCTCGAGTTGAGCGCGCAGGGCGGGACCGACGCGCAGCCCGCGCGTCTACAGTACTTCACTCAGCATATCTGGAAAGATGGAAAGGCCCGGTGGCCCGAAACGCTGCGGTTCAATCGCCCGGTCTCCAGCGGCGCACAGGTTGGACTGAACTATCGATTTTGCGGTCCTGCGGTCGACTCACTCCATTTTGTAGTGCGCCTGTCCTGGCACGCCGATGCCGGTGACCTCGAGCAGCAGTACCAGATCCACTACGTCCTGACCACCAACGCTGTACCCGACAGCCGTTCCCTAGAGGCGGCAGGGGTGGTGAGAGTGGTTCGACGGGTCGCATCAAGCGGGACGGTTATTCTCGACTTGCTCAGCGATGCAAGTTTCCTGCCCGATGGAGACGACAATACGGTGGTCGATCTGTCTTGGTACGTAGAGTCTCATGACAGCATGCCCCACTGCGCGGTGGTGAAGAGAGTGGTCCTCAAGAGCGCGTCCCCGTCGATCGACGCGAACTGGTATGAAAGCCAGCGATTCGCCGAACGGTACTGGGAGCGATTCGGCGTGTTTGGCTACATTGGCTTCGAGGAATGGACTCCGGACAGTGCGCTTGCTACCGCAGGTTTCGCGCAACCAGGTCGAGGCGGTTCGCACATGAACGTCCTGTTGCCTCCATCGGATCCCGGTCCGCTGTTTGGGCTATGGGAGATTGGCGGACGGGGGCTGGTGCGAAAGGTCCACGAGCAGTGCGGCGTCGTGAGCATAAACCATCCGTTCGGTTACGCTCTTCTCCCCGCGGACACGGCAGGGCTCGGGGCAATACAGGCCGATGTTACACGTTTTTTGCTTAATCAACGTGCGTTCGAAGCGGACTTGCTCGAGGTGGGACTCCCGGCCCGGAGCGGCACGGTAGATCAACACCTGCTGCTATGGGATAGGCTGAGTGCCGGTGGAATTCGAACGTGTGGAATCGGCGTGACAGATACTCATGGGTGGCGCTGGGATGATCCGGCGACTGCCACCTACACTGAGAATCGTAATCCATACGTGACATGGATCTGGCTGCGAAGCACGACGCGCGTTGGTCTAGCCAGCGCCTTGCGACGTTGTCGGGCGTACTTTGGGAATCCATTTGTGTTTCACGGTACCATCGACTTTAGTATTGACACGATCGGCGCGATGGGTCAGGCAATCAGTGTGAGGAGCGATTCGGTGTCGATCCGCTTTGCCATAACAGGTGCAACTGGTCTGAATCTGTGGATGGTGCAAGGCCTCGTAACGCCCGGAGTCGATGTCCAGTACCTGAGGCGCGAACGCGTAGCCGACACAGCGGCAACTCTTTGGGTAGATACCCGTCGCCCGTCCTTCGTCCGCGTCGAAGTCCGGCTCCCGGATGGTACGCCCGCAGCGTTCAGCAACCCAATCTGGTTGGCGAAGTAATTCACTCAATTCTGAGCGGATCGCCTTCCCCGCCGTGCGGAATGCGATGATCGCGCAACTTGTGAGGGCGCTTTCTATTCCGTCACCGGTTCGCTAAATCGAGGGTCCTTCGGCAGTCCCTAACTCCTTGCCCTGCATTGCCGCAATGCGCAGTCTTGTCCCTGATTTTCCTTGAACGGGATGTCACACATGGCACGCTGTCTCCGCTGCCGTAACGAGGCGTTGACCAGGCTGCGAGCTTACAGGCCGGAGTCTCGGCAAGGGAAGCGGCTATTCGGACGAGCATCCGTCTACCGGTGTCCAGACTGCGGCGTTGCCCAGATGGCGCCCATCCCGACGTCGGCTGAACTCGCTGCCTACTACGCTCACGACTATCGCGCTGGCGGTCGGTACGGATCGGACCGGGCAGATATCAAGCGCTTCCCCCACGACAATCTGCTCTATTTGAACCGTGGGGAATCGGTCGCGGCGTTCCTCAAGCTGCATCTCAATCGCAGAGCCTCAGGTACTGGCCTCCGGGTTCTCGACGTCGGCGCAGGCTTCGGGCACATCCTCCACGCGCTGGCACAGCAATACCCACGTTCCGAGCGGTTCGCCGTCGAGACTTCGCCGCCGTGTGTCGAGCACTTGCACTCGCTTGGGGTTACCGTCTTCACGGTCCCTGCGGCCGAGCTCCTGCCGACCCTGAAGAACAAATTTGACCTCATCGTGTTGTCTCACGTGCTTGAGCATTTGCCCGACCCGTTCGGGACGTTAGCCCTGCTACGGCGGTGTCTGGTAC
Source organism: Acidobacteriota bacterium (assembly GCA_003222455.1). GTDB lineage: Bacteria > Acidobacteriota > Vicinamibacteria > Vicinamibacterales > CAVVIG01 > QHWF01. Next base: position 3,305 of record QHWF01000300.1, on the reverse strand, counting down.
CAGGAGGCGTGCTCTTTGTCGAAGTGCCCAACGTCCCGTTGGACGCGTTGACAGGATATCCGGAGCACGCCTGGTATCCGCGAACCGACGAACCTCATCTCACATTTCTCTCTCGCGAGAGCTTGCGGCACGCCCTTGAAGCAGACGGGTGGACGGTGTCGTTCTGTGACACCGTGGGACCGGAATACCGATTGGTGTCGTGGCTGCGGTTCCATACGCCGCGACTGCGGCCGCTGGTTCTCGGGTTCGTCCCGAACAGGCTCAAGGCGTTTCTGCGGCGGCAGCGGTTCACGGAATCGCTGCGGGTGCGGGAACGTGAACCATCCTTCTACCAGTACGGGGGGCCCAGGATTTGGCTCCGAACGGTGGCTACTCCGTCAGAGTAGTCATCGCTCAGGTTCCTGCCGGGCCACTTCCATGTAGCACATGGGGACGGGAGATCTCAGGATGGGTCCCGGGGATTTGACCCCACCACCGAGACTTGCCTCAGGGCAAAATCAGACTCGGATGCTTGCCGCGTCCGGCGCCACTGTCGCCAACTGAAGCGGAGGGAGACCACAGCGAGAGCGGCTAGGACACCGTTGAGTAGCGGTTTTGGCCAATCAGGCTTGTAGGGCAGGGTCGGTACACCGATAAAGCTTAAACTCGGCACGTTGCGGGCTTCAGAGAGTCGTGCCTGGTCATACTGTTGTCGTACGGAAACGTACAGGTCTCGTGACATGTCGGCCTCGCGGTGAAGCCGCGCTTCGCGGGCCACGAGTGCTGGCGATTGCTGGTACGTTCGGTTCTCCTCGTAGAAGCGTTGGAGGTCGTTCTCGCGATCGCTTAGGTCCTGACGGGCATCTCGCAACCGACCTTCGAGATACGCACGCTGGATCGACGCCTGCTGTACGAGCGCCGTTGCCGTGAGGCGGTTAGCGATCCCCAACGCGGAATCGGCGAGTTCGACGGCAAGCTCTGGGCTAGACGCTGTTATCGTGAGCGTCACAAGGCCAGCAGCCTCGTCGTCGGTTGTCGAGATATGGTGAGACAGTTTCTTGCGGCCCTTTTCGAGCCGCTTCGAAAGCGGGCCGGACGTATAGCCTAGGTCGGAGAGCAGAGTGGCGGCGGTATCGGGGCCCAAAGCGAAATAGTGGCGGATCAGTAGACTGTCGAGCACGGTCGGAGATGAAATAACGTCGTCATAGAAACTCAACGTGAGAGTCCCAGCGAAGTTAGCCAATCCAAACTGAGCGGCGAGTCCGGCCAGGTTTCCCACCGGAGTGGTTGGAAGTTGGGGGAAGACGACTGCGTTGCTGGAATACTTCGTGGGCAGCAGCAGGGAGAGCAGTCCTACGGCGACCCCCACAACCAAGGCAAGCCGCGTAGTTCCGTCGCGCGCCACTCGATTTGCCCAAACAGTAATGGGAACGGGAGCGCGGCTCAGCTCTGGCCTCACGATTGCCATTTCGGGATCTCCGGTGGCCTTCATCGCGTCGACGATGTCGACGCTGGTGAGGCGCCCAGGGATGAACGCGGAGTCGGGCCTCGGGCCTCCACCTGCTCGTGCACCCACGGGTAGGTCCGAGCTATGCCGTCCCTGAGCGAATACCGCGGTCGCCACCCGACGGAGTAGATCCGCTCGTTGCTGAAGTTGCGAGACTGTACACCCACCGGACCCTCGACGTACCGGATCTGAATCGCCTTCCCCGCCATTTCGACGACGGTCTGTACTAGCTGCGCCACCGAGACATACTCGGGGCTACCGATGTTCGTAGGCCCGGTGAGGGACGACGCGGTGAGCCGATAAATCCCGTCCACCATGTCCTCGACATATGTGTAGGAGCGAATCGCCTTCCCATCACCCCACACTTCGATGGTCCCGCCTTCGGCCGCCTCCGCCACCTTGCGACAGATGGCGGCGGGCGCCTTCTCTCGGCCGCCCGTCCAAGTGCCTTCTGGGCCGTAGCAATTCTGGAACCGGGCGATGCGCACCTCCATCCCATACTTCCGGCCGTAGGCCATCGCCACGCGCTCCGCATAGAGCTTTTCCCAGCCGTACTCGTTGTCGGGAAGCGCCGGATATGCCTCCTCCTCCTTCAGCTCCGGCTCACCGGGCCGCATGTCCCGGTAGATGCACACCGACGAGGAGAAGAAATAGCGCCTCAACCCTTTCCGGGCCGCGGCGTCGATCATGTTGAGGTTGATCAGCGCGTTGTTCCGCATGATCTCCGACTCGGCCGAGTGAATAAACCCCATACCGCCCATGTCGGCCGCCAACTGGTACACGACGTCGAAGCTGCCCGAGTCGAGCGACAAGGCCGCCTCGCAGGCGTCTCTGTTCCGCAGGTCGAGCACGCGAAAATCGTCCGCAGCGGTAGGTGCGAACTCGGGGACCTTGATGTCTGCCCCGCGGACCCAATGTCCTTCTTGCTTAAGCCGGCGAACGAGGTGACTCGCAATGAAGCCGCCCGCTCCACATACCAATGCTCTCCTCATCGAAACCCTTCTGGTCAGAGCTTGGTCCCGATCACGATGATCGCCACGGTACTCGCCAATATTTGCGCGATTGCTCCGAACAGCGCGGCGTAGTTAGTCGGATTCGACGTGTCCTTGAGCGGCACCGTTACTTCCGACCCGGGCCCAGGCTTGGGATCGCTGCGAAAGAAGAGAAACTTGTGCCGTGTCTCGACCTCACCATCCGCGTTGCGTACGCTGGTTCTGCCCTTGTCTGCCGTGTACGCGAACCCACCCGCCGCGTCGATGTAGTAACCCAGCCCGGCACCCTTCTTGTACAACACGCTCCCCGGTGCATTCACCGCGCCGGCCACCTTCACGCTCGGGATGTACTCAGGGATTAGCAGCGAGTCGCCCGGCTGGAGAATCACGTTGTCCAGCGACGTGGTGTCGCGCAGCGCCTTCGGCAGGTCGATGTTGATACGGCCGGCCGCGTTGACCTGACGATAGAACCGGATGCCATCGGGGTACGCGCGCGAAGTCAGACCGCCGGCACGCCCGACCAGCTCGGCCAACCGATCGCCTTTCGTCTTTAGCGCGTACGTACCTGGATACTGCACTTCACCCGTGATCGTCACTGCGCGCTGCAGCTCGAACTCCGGCTGCTTCAGTATCAGCACGTTGTCGTACGGCTCGAGCGGCACCTCGGGTGCGGTCCCGCTCGCGGGGAACGGGAGCCCCGGCGGACCGATGAAGCGTCCAGCCGAGTCGCGGTCGATCAGATAGCTCGAGTCGAGCGGAAACCGCACCGTCGTGGCCAGCTGGCCCCGCGACCGGTCGGCCGGCAGGCGCGCGATCTCCACCTCCCG
>QHWF01000299.1 GCA_003222455.1 Acidobacteriota bacterium | reverse complement strand
AAATGGATCCGCCAGCCGAGCATCTCGAACAGCGGGGAAGGCATTCCCGAATCCGCCGAGATGGTCAAGGGCTTCTTCGATCAACTCGGCTGCCAGGAGTCGCGCGTGTACGACGTCGGCGTCACCGAGTGGGGTGCGCCCGGCAACCCGGTGGTGTACGCGAAGTGCGACTACGGCGCCCCGCGCACGATTGCCATTTACTGGCAGTACGACACGATGCCGGTGACGCAGCCCGACGCGTGGAAGGTTCCGCCGTTCGAGGCGCGGCTGGTGGAGCAGGGACCGTACAAGAAGGTGCTGATCGGGCGCGGAGCGGTCAACTCAAAAGGTCCGGAGCTGGCGTACTGGAACGCGCTGATGTCGATCAAGGCCGTCACCGGCACGATGCCGGTCAACCTGATCTTCGTCGCGGAGGGCGACGAGGAGCGGATGGACATCGGCCTGCGCAAGTTCGTCAAGGATCATCCGGATCTGTTCCAGGGCGCCGATGCGCTGATTGGCGAAGGCGGCGGGCAGAACCCGAGCGGGAGCGCCGGCGTTGGCGGCGGATCGGAAGGGTGCGTCTACATCGAGCTGACCACCAGCGGCAAGGCCTGGGGCCGCGGGCCGGTGCAGTCCGATATTCACGGTTCGAACAAGCGCGCGGTCGACAGTCCAGCGTGGCGCCATATCAGAATGCTGGCGTCGCTCGTGTCGCCCGACGGCAATACGCCGCTGATCAAAGGCTTTACCCAGGGCATGGAGGCGCTCTCGCCGGAGGAGACCGCCGCGCTGAAGAAGGCGGCCGAGAAGACCGACATGAAAGTGGCCGCGGAGAACGTCGGTGTGGCGCGGTACATCTCCGACGACCCGTTCACAATGCTGAAAATGGCGCGATACGGGATTTCGTTCAATCTGGACGGCATCTGGGGCGGCAACATGTACGCGGGCGGCGCCGGCGCCATCCTGCCGAACAAGATCACGTCGAAGCACAACATGCGGTACGTGCCGAAGATGAACGGTCTCGAGATGGTGAAGCGCATTCGCGAGCAGCTCGATCGCAACGGCTACAAGGACGTCGAGATGAAAGTGATCGGCGACGTCCCCTGGTCGAAAATGTCGTATGACACCGAGATCGCGCGCGCGATGACACAGGCCTACGACCAGTTCAACATCCCGCACGGCGAGGCGGCGCATTATGCGTCGATTCTCGGCGGCTACTGGCCCGCCTATCTGTTCTCGAACGAAGAAGTCGGGCAGCGGGTGGCCAACGTGCAGATGCCCATCGGCATGGGCGGCGCGGGCCACGGCGGCAACGCTCACGCCGCGAACGAGTACTTCATCATCGAGGGCGCCGGGAAGATCTACGGCATGGCGGGCGCCGAGAAGGTGGCCGCCGCGATCATCTACAACTTCGCCGGCAAGAACGGATCGCCGGCCAGGCTCACGCACTGATGTCGATCCGTTCCTGTCTCGGCATCGCCTTCGAGGCGCTCGCACGCAACAAGCTGCAGAGCGCGCTCACGATGATCGGCATCACGATTGGTGTCGCGACGGTGCTCACGATGGTCGCCGTCGGCAGCGGCGCGCAGGCGGCCATCGATCAACAGATCCGCGCGGCCGGGATGAACCTCATCGTCGTGCGGGCCGGCAATTACAAGGTGAAGACGGAGGACGATTTCGGTGGTGTCGTCGATCATCAGGCGGCGGCGGCGGAGGGAACGGAGGAAACGGAGGAAACGGTATTACACAGAGAAACGGAGCAACAGAGAAGAACGGAATCAACATGTACACGTGATGATCTCCGTTTCTCCGTTTCTCTGTGTGATCCCGTTGCCTCCGCTCGCTCCGTTGCTTTGGTTCCGTCCGGTGCCTCCGTCCCCTCCGTTGTCTCAGTCGCGTTCCACCCGGAAGACGACCCGATGGAGAAGCACGACCATCCAACCGCCAGCCAGCGGCTCGGCGACGCCGCCGCGGGGCTCGGCGCCGCTGCGACGCTGACGGCCGCCGACGCCGCCGCCGTTCGGCGCATCCGTGGGGTGCAGTACGTCTCGGAAGGCGTTCACGAGAACGTTCGAGTGGCCGCCGACGCAAAGCGCTGGTTCACGCGCGTGCATGGCGCCGACGTGGAGCTGCCGGAGATTCGCCGGGCCTGGGCCTTCCCGGCCGGCCGGTTCTTCACGTCGCGCGAACAGGCACGTGCCAGTCAGGTAGTCGTCCTCGGCCAGGTCGTGGCGCAGAAGCTGTTCGGCGACGTGAACCCGCTGGGCCGCACCGTGTTTGTGTGGAAACAACCGTTCGACGTCATCGGTGTCATCGGCAGCGGCAGCTGGATGGTGGCGCCCGCGCCCGGTGACGACCAGTTCGACGCGATCTATGTTCCCTTTACGACCGTCCACAGGCTCCTGAACCTGTCGAAGTTGAACGACATCACGATCACCGCGGCATCCACGGGCGACGTGACGCGCATCGCGAAAGACATCACCGATCTGCTGCGCACGCGGCATGGCATCGGGGTGCAGGATCCCGACGACTTCACCGTGGCGACGCAGGCTCGCCGCGCGCTGGCGAGCGGCGGCCTGCGGCCCGACGTCGCGCGCGCGGTCGTCGGCAACGTGTCGGGACTCGAGAAAGTGACGCTCGAACAGCTCGGGCGCACGCTCGATCGCGCCATGCGCACGATGACGGCGCTGCTCGGGAGCATCGCCGCGGTCTCACTGGTCGTCGGCGGCATCGGGATCATGAACATCATGCTGCTGTCGGTGACCGAGCGGACGCAGGAGATCGGGCTGCGCCGCGCCGTCGGCGCGCGGGCCGGCGACGTCCTGCGTCAGTTCCTGGCCGAGGCGACGGTGCTCAGCGCGGTCGGCGGCCTGGCCGGCATCATCGTTGGCGAGGTGGCGTCCGGTATGGTCGCGCGCCTGCTTCATTGGTCGACCGCGGTGTCCCCCACCGCCATCCTTGTGTCCTTCGCGGTCGCGGCAGCGATCGGGATGTTCTTCGGCTACTACCCGGCGCGCGAAGCCGCGCGCGTCGATCCCATCGAATCGCTGCGGTACGAGTAGATGTTCCAGATCAGTCTGCGCATCGCCGTCGATGCGCTCGCCGCGCACAAGCTGCGCACGGCGCTGACCGCGCTCGGCATGAGCATCGGCGTGGGGGCCGTGGTCACGATCGTCGCGCTCGGGGCCGGCGCGAAACACACGGTGTCGGAGGACGTGCGATCGGCCGGGACCAACCTGGTTCGTGTGGACGCGGGGAACTTCACGCGTGGCGGCGAGGAATCGAACATCGCGAGCGGCCTGGGCGCGGCCACCACCTTGACCGTGGACGACGCCGATGCCATCGGCCGGATCGCCGGTGTGAAGTCGTACGCCGCCGGCGTGAGGCTGCGAGGCTGGGCGGCGGCCGGCACAGCCCGCGTGTACACACAGGTGATCGGTACCGACGTGGCATTTCCGGCGATGAACGGATGGTCGTTCGCGCGCGGCCGGTTCTTCGCCGCGTCCGACGTGTCGGCCGCCGCGCCGGTTGCGGTGATCGGATCGATCGCACGCGACAAGCTGTTCGGCCCGGACGAGAACCCGATCGGACGCGAGATCCGGATTCGCGACGCGATGTTCCGCGTCAGCGGCATCGCGAGCGGCAGCGACGACGATCAGATGGAAATGGTGTTTGTGCCGTACACCACGCTGCAACGCGTGCTGGGCATCGGCCATCTCCACTCGGTGATCGTCGCCGCCGAGCAGGCCGGCGAGGCCACGCGCATTGCCGCGGACATCAAACCGCTGCTGCGGGCGCGCCATCGTCTGGACCGCGATGCGGCGATGGCCAGGCTTCGACAGGGCGGACTGCTGGGCAATCAGATGCCGTCGAGCAGTCTCGGGGTCCCTGACGACTTCACGGTGAAGACACAGGCGGCCGAGGCGTTGACGCGCGGCCTGTACACGTCGGTGGCCGCCTTCGTGCTCGCGAACATGCCGAAGGTGGATCAGATCAATCTGGAGGAGATGACGGGCACGCTCAACCGCGCCAGCGCGACGATGACGACGCTGCTCGTGGCGATTGCGGCGATCGCCCTGTTCGTGGGAGGCATCGGCATCATGAACGTGATGCTCGTCTCGGTGAACGAACGAACGCACGAAATCGGGATTCGGCGCGCCGCCGGGGCGAAACGGCGTGACGTGCTGCTCCAGTTCCTGGTGGAAGCTGTCGCGCTCAGTGGCTGCGGGGGCGCCGCCGGTGTGATGGTGGGCGCAATCGCGGCCGCCGTGGTCACGCGGCTGCTCGAGTGGCCGACAGAAGTCTCGGCGGGCGCCGTTGCGCTCGCGTTCGGCATCGCCGCTGCCATCGGAGTATTCTTCGGGTTCTACCCGGCGCGCCGGGCGTCGCTGCTCGATCCGATCGACGCGCTGCGCTCCGAGTGACGGAGAGAACAGAGGGGACGGAGGCAACGGTAATTACACAGAGAAACGGAGGAACGGAGGTAAACGGCTTCATCAGTACATATTGTTGTGATGATCCGTTGTGTCTCCGTTGCTCCGTTTCTCTGTGTGTAGCCGTTATCTCCGTCTTCTCCGTTCTCTCCGGATGCGGCAAGGGCGACGCGCCGAAGTGGCCGTCATCGATCGCCGAATCGTCGGCAGCGACGGTGGCCCACGGCAATCACGATCCGAAATACGGCGGTGTGGTGCTGATGAACGGCGATCTTCACTTCGAAGTCGTGCTGCGACTTGACGGCCGTCATCAGGTGTACTTCAGCGACGCGATCCGCGAGGAGCTGCCGGCGTCGATCGCGTCGAGCGTCGACGTGACGGTCACGCGCCCCGGAGCGGCGCCTGAGACGGTGACGCTTCACATCGACGAGAGCGGCGAGAGCTGGACTGGCCGCGGCAGGCCGGTCGACGATCCCGCGCAGACGACGGCGAGGATTGCTTACACCGTTCAGGCGAGACCTTACTGGATCGACGTGCCGTTCATGCCGGCCTCGAGTCGTCCTCCGCGTCCTTCGTGGTGAGAGCTCACAACGACCGCAGGAACGCGGACAGCGCCGCACGATCGGCCGGCGACAACTGATCGAAGCCACGCTGCGCAAGCTCCGCTTCGTTGTGGTGGCGGCGAATCGCATCCTCGGTTGTTGCAGCGCTGCCGTCGTGCAGCAGCGGACGTCTGAGGCGCAGACCCCACAGTGCCGGTGTCCGGATTTCTTCCGGTTCGGCCGCTCCCTGCCGGATGCCGTCGCCGGTGCCGACGTCGTGCAGCAGCAGATCGGAAAAAAGCGGCACGGGTTGTCGATTGAACGCCGGGTGCGAGCTCGGACCCGTTGTCAGCGATGGCACATGGCACGCCGTGCATCCGATTGCGGCAAAGACCCGCTCACCGTTGCGCGCGGTCTCGTCGACGGCCGCGCGGCCGATCGGGGCGAGGAAACGCATGAACGCCTCGAAGTTGTCGATCCCGCGCCGCCGTGTCAACGGATCGCGCTTGTCTTCGGGATCGGGCGCCGGATCGCAGAGCCGCATCTGCCCAGGACAAGTCCGCGGACGCCGAGGTATTCCAGGCGCCCGGTATATGCCACGTTCCGCACGTTGGCGCGCGACCCCTTCTGGCGTCCTTCGCGAATGCCTTCGTCGGCGCTGAATTCGAGCGAGTTGAGCGGCGCCATCGCATACGCGCGATAGC
>QHWF01000298.1 GCA_003222455.1 Acidobacteriota bacterium | reverse complement strand
TAAACAACGCCGCTTTGGAACGCAAAGGCCGCGAAGGCCGCAGAGAAATCCTGTCTTACTTTGCGTCCTTTGCGACCTTTGCGTTCGATCGTGACGTTCGCTCCAGGTGAGATCATGACGCACCTGAAACGGTTCGGCATCTACGGGATCGCGGTGATCTCCTCGGTCAGCCTCCTGGCTGACACCGGTTCTGGCGCGCTGCTGGCGGATGCGGCGGAACAGATGGATCGAGCGAGGATCCGCACGCTCCTGCATCAGCATGTCGACGTGAACACACCCCAGACTGATGGGATGACGGCGCTGCACTGGGCGACGTATCAGGACGATCTGGAGACCGCGGACCTGTTGGTGCGCGCGGGCGCCAATGTGAAAGCGGCGAACCGGTATGGCGTCACGCCTCTCTCGCTGGCCTGCACGAATGGAAACGCCGCGTTGGTCGAACGGCTCTTGACAGCCGGCGCGGATCCGAACACCACACTTCCGGGCGGGGAAACCGCGTTGATGACGGCCGCGCGGGCGGGCACGCTCGACTCGGTGAAGGCGCTGCTCTCCCGCGGTGCCCGTGTTGACAGTAAAGACGAGCGGCGCGGGCAGACGGCGCTGATGTGGGCGGCGGCGGAGGGTCACGCAGAAATTGCGGAGGCGCTCATCAATGCCGGGGCGGATTTCCGCATCCGTTTGAGCTCCGGGTTCACGCCTTTGTTGTTTGCCGTCAGAGAAGGCCGCCTCGGCGTCGTTCAGGTCCTGCTGAAGGCAGGGGCGGACGTGAACGAGACGATACCGGTCGAGGCCGGACGGAGACGGGGCTACGGCGGGCGACCACCCGCGGCGGGCGCCAGCGCGTTGCTCGTGGCGGTGGCGAACGCTCATTTCGAGCTGGCGTCCCACCTGCTGGACGCCGGCGCCAATCCGAATGCCGACGGGCCGGGGTACACGGTCCTGCACGCGATAACGTCGGTCCGCAAGCCAGGCGTCGGCGACAACGATCCGGCTCCCGAAGGATCCGGCACCATGAGCAGCATCGAGCTGGTGAAACAGCTCGTGGCCCATGGAGCGAACGTGAACGCGAGGATGGCGAAGCGAGCCAACCTGGCGAATACACGCCTGAACGAGGTCGGGGCGACACCCTTTCTGCTGGCGGCCTTGACCGCGGACGCCGAGTTGATGAAGACGCTCGCCGCCCTGGGCGCCGATCCGCTGCTGCCGAATGCCGACAACAGCACGCCGCTGATGGTGGCCGCCGGACTCGCCACGCGGTCACCCGGCGAGGACGCCGGAACAGAGAGCGAAGTGCTCGAGGCCCTCCAGGTGGCACTGGACCTCGGCGCCGACGTGAATGCGGTCGACAACAACGGTGAGACCGCCATGCATGCCGCAGCCTACAAAAACCTCCCGAAGGTGGTGAAGTTCCTCGCGGCCAAGGGCGCCCGGATCGACGTGTGGAATCGGCCGGACAAGTTCGGGTGGACGCCATTGGCGATTGCCGTCGGCTACCGGTTCGGCAATTTCAAGCCGTCGCCCGACACAGAGGCCGCGGTTCGTGAGGTGATGATCGCCGCAGGCGTGACTCCGCCGAAAACCGTCACCGCCAAGACCCAGCAAATCTACTGAGGAGGCGTCATGCCGCTGCGCCGCGTCCTGAGATCCCGCTGGATCTGGTCGCTCGCGCTCTCCCCCGTTTTCGCCGTCCTGGTTTCGTCGTACGGCGACGTGCCTGTTGCCCTTCGTCCCGGCACGCTGGGCGGAGGTGTCACCCTTCTCCCGAACGGGTGGAAGATTGCGCCGGCGGGCCGCCACGTCCAGGTGGGCAGCCTGCCGCTCGCGATGGTCGAATCGCCCGACGGCCGATTGCTGTTCATCGCGTCGAACGGCTACATGAAGCCGGCGATCACCATCGTCGACATCAAGTCGCAGCGGGTGCGGGACGTGCTGGTGCTCGATCACGCGTGGCTGGGTCTTGCCTGGCATCCGGACGGCAGACGCTTGTACGTGTCGGGCGCGGGGAACAACACGGTTCATGAACTGCGCTGGGGCGTCGGTGCCCCGTTGCCTCGCGACCCGGATGAAAACACGCCGCCGCGTCCGCCTGAACTGAGGTTGACGCGCGGGCCGGATCTGGTGCTCGGCAGGCCGATGGAAATTCCGCTTCCCGGATCGAATCGTCCCGAACCTGTCGCACAGAGCTTCATCGGTGGGCTCGCAATCACTCCCGACGGAACGCGACTGTTCGCGACGCACGTGATGGGCCAGGTCGTCAGCGTCGTGGATCTGAAGACCGGTCACGTGTTGCGGACGATCGATCTCCCCGCGGAGCCGTACACGTGCGCGATCTCGCCAGATGGACGCACGTTGTTCGTCTCGCTCTGGGGCGGTGCCAGGGTGCTGTTGTTCGACGCGGTGACGTTTGAACCGCGCGGCGAGGTCGCCGTCGGTGAGCATCCGAATGCGATGGCGATCACCAGGGACGGTCAACGCCTGTTCGTCGCTTGCGCGAATACGAACGCCGTCTGGGCGCTCGACGTGGGGAAACGGCGTGCGGTCGAGCAGATCAAGGTTTCGCTGCAGCGCGACGCACCGCCCGGATCGACGCCGAATTCGGTGAGCCTGTCGCCGGACGAGAAGCGCTTGCTCGTCGCCAACGCCGACAACAACACCGTGGCGGTTGTGGACGTCGGCACCGTCGGCCAGAGCGAGGTGGAAGGGTTCATTCCCACCGGCTGGTACCCGACTGCCGCGATGTTCAGTCGCGACGGCTCGCAAGTCTTCGTGCTCAGCGGCAAAGGATTGACGTCCATGCCCAATCCGCGGTCGATGCCGCGGTCGATTCCGGGTGGGGAGAGTCAGTACGTCGGCGCGATGCTGACCGGCACGGTGTCGTTCCTGCCGAATCCCGATCGCGACGGCCTGCAGACGTTGACGCGGATGGCACGGAGCGTGACGCCGTACTCGGACGAGCATCGACTCGCGCCCGCCAACGCACCAGGTGCGTCGCCCATTCCGCGTCGCGTCGGCGATCCGTCGCCGATCAAGCACGTGTTCTACGTGATTCGCGAGAATCGGACGTTCGACCAGGTCTTCGGCGATCTCGATTCCGGCAATGCCGATCCGACGCTGTGCCTGTTCGGCGGCGACGTCACCCCCAACGCGCATGCGCTGGCGCGGGAGTTCGGCATTCTCGACAACTTTTACGTCGACGCGGAAGTCAGCTACGACGGGCACGCCTTCTCGACCGCGGCGTATGCGACGGACATCGTCGAGAAGTTCTGGCCGACCAACTATGCGTCGCGCGGCGCCGCGTACCTGAGCGAGGGCGGGGGTCCGCAACGAAACGCGTACGGGAACGTCGCGGCGCCGATGAACGGGTACCTCTGGGACTCGTGCGCACGCAAGAACGTCACGTTCCGGAGCTACGGCGAGTTCGCGGAGTGGGCCCCGGGCACGGCGGCGGATCGCGCCGCCGGCAAAGTCCAGGCGATTCCCTCCGTCCCCGGACTCGTCGGCAGGATCAACCTGTGGTATCCGCCGTGGGATCTCACGATTCCCGATGGCCGGCGCATCGACGTCTGGTTGAAGGAATTTACGACGGAGGACGTGAGCGGCCAGGTGCCGGCGCTGTCGATCATCCGGCTGGGCAACGATCACACCAACGGGACGCGTCCCGGCATGCCGACGCCCAGAGCGATGATGGCGGAAAACGATCTCGCGCTCGGCCGCCTGATCGAGGCGATCTCGGCCAGCCGCGTCTGGAAAGAATCCGCGATTTTCGTGCTGGAAGACGACGCCCAGAGCGGGCCCGATCACGTGGACGCGCATCGATCGCTGGCGCTGGCCATCAGTCCGTTTTCGCGCCGGCGTGTCGTGGACAGCACGATGTACACGACGTCCGGCCTGTTGCGGACGATGGAGCTGATTCTCGGCCTGCCGCCCCTGAGCCAGTACGACGGCGCGGCGACACCGATGTACAACGCGTTTCAGGCGACGCCGGTTCTCGCGCCGTTCGTTCATCTGCCGCCGCGCGTCTCGATCGACGAGAAGAACGAAGCGCTCGCCTGGGGCGCCGAGGCGTCGCTCGAGATGAACCTGGCGGAAGCCGACCTCGCGCCCGAGCGCGAGCTGAACGAAATCATCTGGCGATCGGTCAAGGGGCCGACCGCCGTCATGCCTCCGGCCGTCCGCAGCGCGTTTGTCCGCCGTCCAACGGGTGGCGACGGCGACGACGACGATCGACGGTAAGGCCGGAACGCGTGTCCGCGTGTGTGTGCAGCGTCTGTTTCTTTGCGGCCTTCGCGGCCTTTGCGTTCAACGGCGGCGTCAGTTAGTCGGACACGCTTCTGGTGCGGCAGAGCACCATCCAGGCTCTGCAGGCGAACAAGACCAAAAGGTAATATCATATTTTTCTCAGGCGTGCGTCAGCGGACTGGAGGCGATCATGACGGGCACAATTCGAACGTTACGAGTCGATAAAGGCTTTGGGTTCATCAAGGACGATGGAGGGAAGGAATATTTCTTCCACCAGAGTGCCGTGTATGGCGAGGGGCTCGACAATCTGCGTGAGGGCGACAGCGTCGAGTTCGACGTCGGCGAAGGACCGAAGGGTCCCCGGGCCGAGAACGTCCGTCGTACGTCCACCTAGCAGCCCGTGGTGAAACTCCAGCTGCATTCGGCCGGCGCTGCATCCCGGCTGGCTGCGTTGCTCCTCGTTCAAATACTCCCGGTATTCTCGCTCGTGGCGCCTTGCCATCCGGGCGCATCGCCGCCCTCGGTGCGACGCTGGAGTTTCACCACGGGCTGCTAGACAAGCCCTGTCTCAATTCCTTTTCTTCGGTCGACGTTTCGGCTTCGATGCGGCGCGTTTTGTGTGGACCTTTGTCGCCAGCACCTCAGAGAGTTCGTACGCTTCCAGCAGCCAGTCGGTGACGGGCGGCTCGACCTCGTCGCGATGCCTGATCTGAATGATGTGTACGACCTTGGACTTCGATGCGCGATCGACGCGCCGCACCTGAGGAGCCTTCAGCGTGCGGCCCAGAAACACGCAGAGCTCGAGGAAGGTTCTCTTCGGACGCACGAAGAAGTAGCAGGACCGGCGTGAAAACATGATCGATTGGTGCGAGGCGTAGATCCGCTGGTCGCCAAAGGACACGGCGGTCTCGCGCAGCCGCTCCCAGGCGTCCCGCAGATCCTCCGAGAGATCCTCGGTGAGTGCCGCTTCGGTCGTCGTCCAGCAGTCGTGCTGCTCGCCTTCCTCCACCCACTGTTTGCAGTGGTAGCACTCGCGACCGGCCATGCCCCGATTGTAGTTGCGGGGTGTCATTCTCGGCCGGCAGCAGCCGGATTGGCTGTTTCAGAAGATGTATTTCAGGGCGAACTGTGCCTGTCTCGCCGGGATCGACGTGCTGGTGACCCGGCCACCCGCGGCGGTATCGACCTGCGTGTTCGGCGCGTTGAAGTAGACACCATTGAGGAGATTGAACACCTCGGCCCTGAATTCCAGCCTCGAGCTCTCGGTCACGGAAAACCGCTTGAAGAGTGAGGCATCGACATTCCATTGGTGATCGGCCCGCAGAATGTTTCTTCCGGAGTTGCCGAAGGTAAATTGAGCGGGTACCGCAAAGGCGCTCTTGTCGAACCAGGCGTCCAGCGTCGGATGGTCCAATTGGCCCGAGCCAACCAGATTGGGCCGCTGGCCAGCGACGCCGATGTTGGCGACGTCGCGGGATATGGTGGGCGTGAACGGAAGACCGCTCCGGTAGCTGATGATGCTTTGCCACTGCCAGCCGCCGACCAGCGCGTTGGCCAGTCCTTCCGCGTCTTTGAGGAACGACCTGCCCTTTCCGAATGGCAATTCGTACCCATAGCCGAAGGAAAAGAGATGCGGGACATCGAACGCCGATGGCCCGCGGTCGTAGGTGAAGTTTCCTCCGATGCCCGGTGCCGGCTCGGTGGTCAGACTCCTCGAAAACGTATAGGAAGCGAGGTACCACAGGCCGTTGGACACCCTTCGCTGAAGTTTGGCCTGGAGCGCATGATAGTCGCTCGAGAGCGCCTGACTGTTCACGTTGATGTTCCCGAATCGTGGGTACGGCCTGCGCGCGTGAACGCTGCCGGGCCCCGGGTCCGGAAGGTTGATTGGCTCGGCCTGTTGCTGATTCGAGCCTTTGGTGCCGACGTAATTCACCTCCAGCGCCGTGCGCT